>NZ_NPEA01000001.1:300000-537703 GCF_002812205.1 Leptospira neocaledonica | reverse complement strand
GATGGCATCCAACCTAACCGGTCAGGTGCGTAATATTGCCGAAGTTACGACAGCAGTAGCACGAGGTGACTTATCCAAGAAAATCACAGTGGATGTTAAGGGAGAGATCCTCGAACTCAAAGATACCATTAACACGATGGTGGACCAGTTGAACTCATTCGCTTCTGAGGTAACCCGGGTAGCAAGAGAGGTGGGAACCGAAGGAGAGTTAGGTGGACAGGCGGATGTTCGAGGGGTTGCGGGAACTTGGAAAGACTTAACAGATAGTGTGAACTCGATGGCATCGAACCTAACCGGTCAGGTGCGTAATATTGCCGAAGTTACGACAGCAGTAGCACGAGGTGACTTATCCAAGAAAATCACAGTAGATGTTAAGGGAGAGATCCTCGAACTCAAAGATACCATTAACACGATGGTGGACCAGTTGAACTCGTTTGCTTCTGAGGTAACCCGGGTAGCAAGAGAGGTAGGTACCGAAGGTAAACTGGGTGGACAAGCAAATGTGCAAGGGGTTGCAGGTATCTGGAAGGATCTTACGGATAGTGTGAACTTCATGGCAAACAACCTGACTACTCAGGTAAGGGGTATCGCTAAGGTGGTAACCTCGGTTGCAAATGGGGACTTAAAGAAAAAATTATATTTGGAAGCAAAAGGAGAGATCGCAGAACTCTCGGATACAATCAACGATATGATCGATACCTTGGGACTATTCGGAGACCAGGTAACCACGGTAGCAAAAGAAGTTGGTATCGAAGGAAGATTAGGCGGGCAGGCAAGTGTTCCTGGGGCCGCAGGTCTTTGGAGAAACCTTACGGATAACGTGAACCAGCTCGCTTCTAACCTGACCACTCAGGTAAGGGCTATCGCGGAAGTTGCTACAGGGGTGACCAAGGGTGATCTATCTCGAACGGTAACCATCCAGGCAGCCGGAGAGGTGGCAGCCTTATCCGATAACATTAACGAGATGATTCTAAATGTTAGGGAAACCACTGTGATCAACACGGAACAAGACTGGTTAAAAACAAATCTCGCAAAATTCACAAGATTATTACAAGGACAAAGGAACTTAGTTAACGTAAGTAAGCTGATCCTGTCGGAGCTTGCGCCACTTGTTTCCGCACAACATGGAGCATTCTTCATCACTGAAAATGTGGAAGAAGGCCCTGTACTCAAGCTACTCGTAAGTTATGCCTACCAAGAAAGGAAGAACGTATCGAATCGTTTCTATCCTGGAGAAGGTCTGATCGGACAATGTTTCCTGGAAAAAGAAAGGATACTCGTTACTCAGGTTCCTTCCAGTTATATCATGATCAATTCGGCTTTAGGAGAAGCTCCTCCTATCAATATAGTCGTCTTGCCTGTGTTATTCGAAGGAGAGGTAAAGGCGGTTGTGGAACTCGCTTCCTTCTCCAACTTTACTCCGATCCATTTAAACTTCTTGGATCAATTGACGGAAAGTATCGGGATCGTATTGAACACGATTGCTGCAGGAATGAGAACAGAAGAACTTCTGATCCAATCCCAAACCTTGACAGAAGAGTTGCAAGGACGCCAAGAAGAATTGACCAGTACCAACCAACGTTTGGAAGAACAAGCCAAATCACTCAAGGCTTCCGAGGATATGCTCAAGGACCAAAGGGAAGAACTACAGGAAAAGAACGAAGAGTTGGAAGAAAAAGCAAGATTACTCGCCAAAAAGAACAGCGAGGTGGAAAGAAAAAACAGGGAAGTAGAACAAGCCAGACATTCCTTGGAAGAGAAGGCAAGGCAGCTTGCTCTTACTTCCAGGTATAAATCTGAGTTCTTAGCGAACATGTCTCATGAGTTAAGGACTCCTTTGAACAATATGCTGATTCTTTCCAGACTATTGTATGATAACGAGAGTAAAAACCTTTCCGACAAACAGACGGAATACGCTAAAACAATTCATAGTTCCGGAAATGATCTATTGCAGTTGATTAATGATATATTAGATCTTTCTAAAATTGAATCCGGTAAGATGAGTGTGGATTTGGATTCTGTTTCTATCGAGGAATTAGGGGGATATTTGGATCGTTCCTTTAGGGAAACTGCAAGAAATAAGGATTTAAAATTCCAAGTGGAAATAGATCCGGAACTTCCTTCTAGAATCACGACCGACTTACAAAGGCTACAACAAATTCTCCAGAACCTTCTCTCCAACGCATTCAAATTCACTCATAAAGGTGGAGTGAAACTGAGGATAGAATCTTCTCCTTCCGGTTGGAGTAAGGATCATAAGATCCTGAATCAAGCCAGCGGTGTGATCGCATTCTCAGTGATAGATACTGGTATCGGTATTTCGCCTGAAAAGCAGGGTTTGATCTTCGAGGCTTTCCGACAAGCAGATGGAAGTACGAGTCGGAAATACGGAGGAACGGGACTTGGACTTTCTATTAGTAAAGAGATTACTCGCATTTTAGGTGGAGAATTAAAATTGGAAAGTGAACCGGAAGTAGGAAGTAAGTTCAGCCTATATCTTCCAATGGATTATATCCAAGTAGAAGAAAATCCGATCGAACCCGATTCCATTAAGTGGTCTGAGAATCCGGACAATGATTCTTCTGGCTCCAGCGAATCTTATGTAAGAAGTAAGGTTAAGGTCACTCGAAGAGTTCTCGAGGATGAAACAGAAAATGAATCAAATGAAAAAGTTTTGATCATAGAAGAAGATGAAACATTTGCAAAATCACTTTTAGAAATCGCTAAAAGTAACGGATTTAAAGGAACCGTTGCCTTAGACGGTAAGAGTGGGATCTCTGCATTACAGGAATCTTCTTATAATGCTGTCTTGTTGGACGTCCAACTCTCGGATATGGATGGAAGTTTGATTCTGAATTGGCTAAAACGAAATCCGAAATTAAGACAAATCCCAGTTCATGTTCTTTCCGGAGAAAATGATTGGAGAAGAAGTTTAGAGATCGGAGCAATCTCCCATTTAAGAAAACCAGTGGGAATAGAATCCTTGAACGAAGCATTCGAGAAGATCAAAACCTATCTACATAAAACGGACAAAACTCTTTATGTTTGTGGTATTGAGAAAGAACATTCTGAATTCCTAAAGGAGAAACTTACCAGTAAAGATTTGATTCTGAAAAATATGAACTCCGGAGAGGAGTTATTGAATATTCTTCGAAAAGAAATCCCGGATTGTATTTTAATCGGGAACGAATTGGATGATATGCCTGTCTCAGATCTGGTTTCCAAAATAAGTCTATTGGATCCAGAAAGGACATTGATACTATTCTATTCGGCTGAACCGAATGGCGCGGAAAGTTTTCAAAAACTTCTGTCCTTTAACGGTTCGAATATTCTGAAATTTGCAAATTCTTATGCGACATCCTTGGAAGAGATCAAGATTCATTTGCATGAACCTGAATCGGTTTCCAAATCAGGGGACACATATTCTCTTGAAGGACATAAAGTTCTGATCGTGGATGACGACGTAAGGAATATATTCGCACTGACGAGCATGCTGGAATTGCATAAAATGAAAATACATTATGCGGAGAATGCGTTAGACGGAATTGACATTTTAGAAAAAAATCCGGATATAGAGATCGTTCTCATGGACGTGATGATGCCGGACATGGACGGGTACGAGGCAATGAAAGTGATCCGATCTAAATCCGAGTTTGTGAATCTTCCTATTTTAGCGCTTACAGCAAAGGCGATGAAAGGAGATCGAGAAAAATGTATAGAAGCCGGCGCGACCGAATATATCACTAAGCCGGTTAGTGTTGACCATTTGCTTTCTCTGCTTCGGGTGTTGTTGTGCAGGTAGATATGGAACAGCCAATGAAAGTAAGTATCTTACTCGTAGATGACCATGGGGATAATCTACAGGTAATGGAGCATATTCTCAAGAGCCCTGAATTAAATTTGATTAAGGCGGGCTCCGGAGAAGAGGCATTAAAGGCGCTATTAGACGAACCGGAAGAAGTGGCATTAATCTTCATGGACGTAAGAATGCCTGGAATGGACGGCTTTGAAGCGGCAGCATTGATCCGACAGAGGGAAAAATGCGCCAAGATTCCGATTATCTTTCTTACCGCTTACGCGAATAATGAAACCGGAATGTTCAAGGGATATTCTTTGGGAGCTGTGGACTTCTTAGTAAAACCAACAGCGCCCGAGATACTCAGATCCAAGGCTGCAGTATTCGTAGACTTACATAAGAAAAATAAAATATTAAGGATCCAGGAGGAGTTATTAAGACAAAGTCATGACGAGTTAGAAGTTCGTGTAGAAGAAAGAACCTTCGAGCTGCATAGAGTAAATAACGAATTGATGACTGAGATAGCTGAACGAAAAAGAGCGGAAGAAGCATTAACAGCATCCTTAAAGGAAAAAGAAGTTTTACTCAGGGAGATACATCATAGGGTAAAAAATAACCTTCAGATCGTTTCTAGTATTCTCAGCCTGCAAGGGAATTACATAACGGATCGTAAGTCTCTGGAAATGTTCCAAGACTGCCAATCCAGAATCAAGTCCATAGCTCTGATTCATGAGTTATTATATCAAAACGAGGATTTGGCACATACTGATTTCCAAGAATATCTAAACAGTTTGGTTACCAATCTTCTGAGGACCTATAGAGTAAATTCTAGGATACGATTCGAAATACATGCGGAATCTGTTCATTTGACATTGGATACCGCGATTCATTGTGGTCTGATCGTTACAGAGTTAGTCACCAATTCGCTGAAATACGGATTTAGGGAAAGGGATGAAGGGACGATCCAAATTTCTATTACATCAAAATATGATGAGTATTCTTTGACTGTAGAAGATGACGGGGTAGGTTTTCCGGAAGAAATTGACTATCGACAAACGGATTCTTTGGGTTTACAATTGGTCAATACTTTGACGCATCAAATAGATGGAAGTTTGATCTTGGATAGAAGTAAAGGTACAAAGTTCACCTTAGTCTTTCGAGAAAGGAGCCGAGTCCGAAAATGATTTCCAGCGAAGCAAAAATACTGATCGTAGAAGACGAGAGCATCGTAGCTAAAGATATACTCAGTAAATTGTCAGATCTTGGTTATGATTTTGTAAGCATCGCTTCTACTGGGAATGAGGCATTAAGAAAAGTTTATTTAGATAAACCGGACCTTCTTCTCATGGACATCATGTTATCTAGGGGAAATTATGATGGGATAGAAACAGTCCAGGAAATTTTGGATAAGATGGATCTACCGGTAATCTATCTAACGGCTTATGCGGATGAATCTACTCTTCTGCGCAGCAAGCCCACAAGACCCTACGGGTATTTATTGAAACCATTTCAGACCAAAGAATTGCAGATAGCGATAGAAATCGCTTTGAACAAACATGGGCTGGATAAAAAAAGAAAAAGGGAAAGAAAAAATATGTCCGCCATACTGCACGGTGTAAAAGATCTTATCAAAACTTCCTCGGAAGAAGCCGGTGTTTGATTCAGTTTTACGAATCATAATATTCAAATTTGATAAAGTTGGGATAATTTCGGAGATGAAATGAAAGACACTAGGATTTTGATCGTAGAGGACGAGGGGCTCGTTGCTCAGGATATCCGGCATCGACTGGTAAGGATGGGGTATCCGGAACCAAGTATCGCGAATACTGGCGAAACTGCGGTCAAGCAAGCAATTGCGCTTCAACCGGATCTGATCCTAATAGATATAGTTCTCGCAAACGGATATTTGGACGGGATAGATGCGGCTAAAAGAATTCGAAAATTTCTAGATGTTCCTATCGTTTATATTACGGCTTCTTCCGATTCTCAAACGTTAACTAGAGCAAAATTAACCGAACCGAATGCATATATTTTGAAACCTTTTCAGACTAGAGAATTGCAAATAGTGATCGAACTCATTCTTTATAAACATGAAGTCGAAAAGGAGTTGATGGAAAAGGCAAGACTTGTTTCTGCAGAGCTTCGGAGTATGCAGGAAGGAGTGATCGCATTCGATTCTAAGGGGCAGATCTCTTTTATGAATTTATCGGCGGAAAAACTTACCGGTTGGTTAGAATCGGATGCTATTGGAAAACCTCTCGGCGAAGTGTTGAGCATGAAAAATCTTCCGGACACTGAAAGTTTCGAATTGGACAATCATCTATCGGAAAAAATTTCTCCTGAATCATTTCCTTCTCACGGACTCTTGCTTTCTAAAAACGGACTAAGCACTGAAGTGTTTACGTTTACTAAGTCCGTTCCTAAAAATAAAGAAGTGGATGTGGATCGTATATTAGTTATACGGGATTACGTCAAAAAATAGATCCTTAAAAAGACGACCTTATTGAAAGTCGTATCGATCTAGGCTGGGCAGGGTGAGTATGTATATCATTGTATCCACCTTCATTCGGGCCGACAGGTTCATTCTTTAATCTGGACGCATAATAATAATCTATATCACTTACATGTGTATTCAATAAATTGAATACTTCAAAGACGACACTTAAATCTTCTCCGAAGTTCCTTCCGAATTGGAAATTCACGGTAGTCGTCGCGGGAGAACGGACAGTATTATCCTCGATCAGGGAACGATTCCCGAAGTATCTCACCCTAAGTGATCCGAAAAAACCATCAGGATTTCTTAAAGTGATTCCGGACGCTAATGTATGGCGTATGGATCCTGGAATATAATTACCGGAAGGGTCATCATCTCTGAACCTGGACTTAGAAGTGGCGAAGTCCGCATCTATCATAAGCCAAGAGTTGTAAGAATAATAATTCGCCCATTCGAATCCTCTTCTTGTACTTGGTCTACTTGCTTCGGTAGTTCCATTATCTCCAGTAAACAATAGTTCAGAATTCATATCCAATTGCCAAACGGAGAATGTGGATTGCCAACCGTGGACCGGTTCAGTTCTGAGTCCTACTTCTCCACCTCTTGTTTGGACTAATGGATCTGCCGGATCCGTCTTTTGGACCACGCCTCTTGCATCGTTACTATGGAATCCATATCCTCCACTTATATAAAACTCCGTCTTGAACCAGGGGCCTATGATGATACTTCCTTTGGGGCTATAGATACTTGCAGTTCTTTCTGATTTTTCCCTGCTTCCCCAGTCGTCTACGTTAAATTTATAATAATCGCCTCTTACTCCGAATACTGTTCTGAATTTTTTGGACCATTGTATCTTATTTTCATAATATATTCCGGAACTAAGCTGTACGATCCCGTCCTCTCGTACAGTTTCTAATCTTGCTCTTTTTTCAGTGTGAAAAAGACCGTTTTGGATAAAATCTCTTCTGATCTGAAGTCCGATCGTATTCTCCATACGGATCCCCCAGAATTCGCTGATATCCTTATAGCTAGATTTACTACCGGCAATCGTTCTTCGATCTACTTGTTCGTGCTGGTCTCCTCTTTCGTGATCGTCCAAATAATAAGTGAAGTTGGCAAATAATCGTAAATCGTAATATATTCCGTAAAACTGTGTTTTTGCTTCGTATCCTTTTTCCAAACGATGGGCTTCGAAATTGACGCTGGCACGATTCGACCATCCTCCATCGTTATGATCTACACTTTCGAATCTACTCAGCCCTGAATCAGGATCCAGCCAGGAATCGCCCATCCTAAGAGCTCTTTTGGGTGCTTGGCCAGTAGAATGCCAACTTCCTCTATAACCCATAAGACTGATACTGAACCCTTTTTGTTTATCTCCTACAGAGTAACTTGTGACTCCGTTCACTCTTCTGAAGTTATCGGAAATTACCCAAGGGCCATCATTATGAGAAGCTTCGAATGCATATAAAAGATTTCCAGGACCTACTTTATGGGACTTTGCGATCAGAGTCCTCGCATAACCCAAGGTTCCTCCTTCCACATTAGCAATTCCCTTTGTTAAACTTTTATAATACGAAATATTAAATGCTCCAGCGGACGCAAAATCTCCTTGGTCTGCGTAATAGACACCTTTTTTGTATTGCATTTGTTCAACAAGTTCGGGTATAAGAAAGTTTAGATCCGTATAACCTTGTCCATGTGCGTGACTAACGTTATTGACAGGCATTCCGTCTACGTTAGAAGCGAGATCTGTTCCATGATCCAAGTTAAAACCTCTTAGAAAGAACTGGTTTGCCTTTCCTCCGCCACTATGTTGGGTTACGATCACACCGGGGATTAACTCTGCGACTTCACCTTGCCTCATAATCGGTCTTGTTTTGATCTGATCGGAGCCTACCACACCTTCACTTGCAGAAGAAGCGATACCGATTAAGTTAGATCTTCTATCCCTGATCACAATCGCATCGGGTTTGTATTCCGAGATTTTTCTTTTAAGCTCTAATTTTTCAGCTTCAGTTCTTTCTTTTCCGTTAGTCGGCTTTGTCTCTTCGTCCTGAGAAAGGATAGGGAAGAATATCGCACACATAATGTACGATAAGGATATGCCTATAGCGGCAATCCGAAGATTGTTTTGTTTCATTTTTTCGTCCGTTTTCTTTGGAAAACTTCCGAAACAGGAATAAACTAACAAATGTTAGTCTAATTTATGTCAAAATAAGAATATATTAATTCCTTAATGTACAAAATTAATGATTTGTCCTGGTCTCGGAGCCCCGATTTTTAACTTCCGGGGCCCTTCGCGATGCACGGACGTGCTTGGCGGGAATGCTAACATACCTAACCTCGAGGTTTTAGTCTGCAGGGAGATCTGGCTTGCGGAATAAAAACGGAAAGATGTTATCTTTCTATTTAAACTTCCGATCACAGTTGCGGGTCAGCGTGGGATTTACACCCAACTTCATCCTGAAAGTTAAGACGATCTTTTGAACGTTCATGATTTATTCAATAAAAAAAGTTTTATCAGTTCTAAAAAAGGTCGTTCTAATTTATTTTAATAGCGTGTAAATTTTTTTCCTGAATCTCCAATGACAGAAATAATTCAGCCACTTCGCAGTTTTCAAGTTTAGAAGGGGAAAGTTCATTTAAAGAAAAGTGCCTATAAAATCTGGAAAGAACAAATCCATGACTGCAAATTGCAATATTCTTTTTGTCATACATTTTCAATAAATTTAATATAGTTTCAATGATCCTTGATTCCGCTTCCGACTTACTTTCTCCTCCAGGAAATCGGAATTGATCGTGGATCCGATCCGAACTTTTCCAGGCGGAATAGGAATCTTCTCCGAATATACTAGAAAGTTCCGATTCTAAGATCCCCTGCGCTTCCCCTAAATGAATTTCTCTTAGTCCGGGATGATATATAGTCTCTACTCCTAAACTTCGAGATATCTGTTCTGAAGTTTCCTTCGCCCTTTTTAAGTCACTGCTAAGGATAAGTTTTATTCCAGTATCTTTTAGTTTGTCAGCTAACTTGAGCACTTGTTCTTTTCCATATTTTGAAAGAGAAGTGTCGGTCTGTCCTTGTAACCTTCTTTCCAAATTCCATTCTGTTTCACCGTGTCGAATTAGAAAAAGTTGATATTCTTCCTTCTTCATAAAATTAGTTTAAGATTAGAAGAAGGCCCCAGACACCAGACGAGTTGCCTGCCCCAAACCTAAAAATAGAACGGAGGAAACGATAGAAGTTAAGAATATAATTTTATTTGCATCTAAGATCAAATTTGGAGTTAATTTTCGATCCGGATCTCCCAATTTTGGCTTCTCACTTGGTATTCCAGAATAATAGTTCCTTCCTCCCAACTGGATTTTTAAGGCACCCGCTAAAGCAGCCTCACAAAGTCCTGAGTTAGGACTCGGATGTTTTTTTCCGTCCCGGATCAGTATTTTAAAAGACCTTAATGGATAAAAACCTAATATTGCAGAAGATAAACAAAGTATAGGAGCAGTCAATCTCGCAGGAATATAATTTGCTAGATCATCTATTTTTGCAGAAGCCCAACCGAATTTGAGATATGCACTATTCTTATAACCAAATAGCGAATCTAAAGTATTGATAGAACGATAAAGCATGGCAAGACATGGTCCTCCCAAGGCTGCAAAAAAGAGCGGGGCGGTAATTCCATCCACTAGGCTTTCCCCCACACTTTCTAAGCCTGCTCTGACGATCTCCGGCTCTTCTAAGTTCGCAGTGTCCCTTCCTACAATTTTCCCAACCATTAATCTGGCTTTTTCAAGATTATTTTCGCGAAGTGCAGAATATACGTCTTTGCTATGATCTAATAAGTCCTTTAAGGCTATGCTGGTATAGATAATAAATACAGATGCCAATTCTCCTAAAAATGGATGAATGTAGCGGGAGAATTTTATAATTACCCAAGGTAATATAAAAGAAAGAGAATATACTGAAAATGCAGTGATGATACCGGCAAACCTTTCCGAAAAAATGAATTTCCTTGTGAACTTCTCCATGTATCTTGCAAATTTTCCGATGAATCTAACCGGATGAGGAAAACCTTGCGGATCTCCGAAACCCAAGTCCAGAAGTAGGGAAGCTGGAAGAATCCAAATTGAATTCATTAAAATTCTAATATCCTATAAATTTCCGACATATTTACCGAGTTTCTGACCTCGTCCGCTAAACGATCTAGATTTGTTTCCAACTCGTATTTGGCTTGGATTTTGCCCAAGGGTCTCAGTCCTTTTTTGAGTCTGATTTTATCTAAGAACCATCTTCTGAATTCATCTTCGTCGAATACTCCATGCAAATAAGTTCCCCAAACTCTTTCCGAGGGACCTTGATGACCTAAACTTTCCCCGGAAGTATTTTGGAATATGGATCTTGCGGAGATTTCTCTCGTATTCCCATGATGTATTTCATAACCGGATACTTTTTTTCCGGAAAGGACATGGATACCTTCCGTTTGTTTCAGTAATTTCTCTTTTTCTAATACTGTTTTTACACCGATAAGTTTTAAACCTTCCGCGGAGCCTAGGTCGCTTTCGATACGGAATGGATCATGGACGGATTCTCCCAACATTTGGTATCCTCCGCAAATCCCTATTATTTCTGTTTTTTCCTCTTTATAAAAATTTATAATCGTATCGGAGATTCCCGATTCTTTCAGGTAATTCAGATCTGTGATTACATTTTTACTTCCTGGAAGGATTAGAACGTCTGGATTTCCAATTTCTTCCTTTCTATAAGCTATCCTTACTCTTACATCAGGTTCTATCCTAAGAGAATCCAAGTCTGTGTGGTTGGAGATCCTAGGTGTATCGATTAAAACTATATCTATCCTGTCGCCTAAGGGAGAAGTATCACTTAAACTTCCCGATTTAAACTCTAAGGAATCTTCTTCTGGTAAGCGGAGATCATTTAGGAATGGGACTATTCCAAATACATTTTTGCCAGTAGCTTCTTCCAAATACCTAATCCCGGGATCGAGTAGACTTTTTATTCCTCTGAAGCGGTTTATTAGAAAACCTGAAACTAATTTTCTTTCCCATTCTGACATGGTTTCCATTGCGCCTACGAAAGATCCGAATACTCCTCCATGATCTATATTACCTATTAATAACACTTTTGCTTTGGCATATTCCGCCATTCTCATATTTACTATGTCTTTATCTTTTAAATTGACTTCTGAAACTCCGCCGGCTCCTTCTAAGACAACCATATCAAATTCTTCTGAAAGTGAATCGTAAGACTTTTTGACTTCACTAAACGCGGTTAACTTAAATTTCATATAGTCTCTGAAATCCATCGCTTCCACCGGTTTCCCGTTTAGGATGACTTGGGAATCTTTTTCGCTAGAAGGTTTAAGAAGGATAGGGTTCATTCTGTAGTCTGCCCTGATCTTGCATGCCTGCGCTTGTAATGCTTGCGCTCTTCCTATTTCCGCACCCTCGTAAGTCACAAAAGAGTTTAATGCCATGTTTTGAGATTTAAAAGGTGCCACCTTGAGGCCGTCCTGAGTGAATATCCTACAGAATGCAGTCGCCAAAATACTTTTCCCAACATTCGAGGCAGTCCCTTGGAGCATTAGTGCAGGTTTTGCTCGTTTTATTTTGGAAGGCTTAGGATCTTTTTTGAATACCGAGCGAAAAGCTCGGAGCAACTTTTCATTTTCTTCCGGGGTTTTGATCGCAATCCGTATATAATTATTTTCTAATCCTTTAAAATTTCCGCAATTTCGGATCCCGATTTTGTATTCTTTGAGGAGAAGATATTCTAATTCCGATATATTACGTTTTATATCTAAAAATTCCAATAGAATAAAATTTGCATTTGTATTATAGATCTGAAAGATTTTAAGATCCTCCAATTCTTTTTGAAATTCGCTCTTCCATTCATATATTTTCTCTTTGCTTCGAATTATGTAATCCTGGTTTTCTCCGAATTTTTCTATAATAGATGCGCTTAGAGTATTTAGAGACCAAGTGGGAAGAATTTTGGAGACTCTGGCCGCAATCTCGGAATCGGTTAATAGAACTCCTATCCTAAGTCCGGGAAGAGCCATAACTTTAGTCAAAGACCAAAGAACGGACAAATTTTCAGATGTATAATTTCGAAATGAAACGTCATTCTGGCAAAAGTCTATAAAAGATTCATCTATTACAAAAAATGAATTTTCATATTCTGAAGAAATTTTTAGGATTTTTTCCCTATTTAGTAGTTTTCCCGTTGGGTTATTCGGATGTCCCAATAAAACCAATATTTGTTTTTCCGCATGCTCATTAAGGATATTGATCAGCTCCTCATAGTTTAATTCAAAATCTGAGTCTTTTTGAAGAGCGATTTCACGGATTTCCAAGCCAGCCAATTCTATACTTTTTTGATAATCTATATAAGAGGGTTGAGCGATTACTGCAAGATCGAATGATTTAATCTTTGGAATGATTTGAATGAGTTCAGAGGCGCCATTTCCAAAAACGATTTCTTCTTTTGGAATATTCCAATACTTTTCTAAAGAAATTCTGGCTTTCGTGTAATTTGGATCGGGATAATGTATTAGATCGCTGATTTTGGAATTAATCAATGGGCGCACCCAATCCGGAAAACCCAAAGGATTTAAGTTAGAAGAGAAATCTAAAATTTCCGAAGGATCAATCCCGGCAAGATTCGCCATCCTATATAAATTTCCTCCGTGCGGATTTATGTTTTCTGATTTCATAAACTATTATCCGAAGAAGGTTTGATTTGGATCGGGATCCCACTGACTAAAAAGTATACTTCACTTGCAACAGAAGCAAAGGTTTGATTACAGATCCCTAATAGATCTCTATACAATCTGCCTTCTTTATTTTCCGGAACAAGACCCATTCCGACCTCATTTGTGACTATAAATACATTTTTCACTTTCGAATTTAAGATAGAATGTCCAAGCTTATTGCAATAGTCCTTGATTTGATCTTGGTTCAATTGTATATTTTTGTTTTTTGTATCATACATCAGGTTGTTGATCCAAAGGCTTAGGCAATCTAATAATACTACAGATTCTGCGGGAATAGAATCGAACAGAGGAGAAAGTTCCAATTCTTCTTCTATTGTTTCCCAACCTGTTCTTTCTAACCGGTGTCTTTTTATTCTTTCATCCATTTCAGAATCTATGCGAGGGCAGGTGGCCAAAAAGATTTTTTTTCCTTGTATAAAATTCGCTTTCTCTAACGCAAATTTACTTTTTCCGCTTCTGCATCCACCAGTGATTAAAACTATCCCGGCCATTCACATCTCCTTGAGGAAGACATTCTGATTAAATCGGTCAAAACAACCTGACCATTTTTAAATATATCTAAATAAATAAGAGTAGAAGGGGATATTTTGAATTTCGTATAAAAAGAATAAGGAAGGCTTAAAAAAGAACAAAGTAGGATAGAGAGAATTCCTCCGTGACTTACAATAAGAATAGAATTATCTGAGGAAGAGAGTATATGCTTCTTGAACACTTCTGCCCTTGTTTGAAATTCAAACAGGCTTTCACCTTGGGGAAATTGAAAAGAAGGGGAGAAATTCGCAAATTTTTTTAAACATTCTAAATTTGCTTCTGCAACGGCTGAAAAAGATCTTCCTTCCCATTCACCAAAATGTAATTCTCGTAATTCTTCTCTGAATTCCGGTTGGACTTCTTTAGAAAATCCTAATGCATCAAAGGTTTCTCTGCATTGTTTTGATGGGCTCAGATATATTTTTCCTTTCAGGAATTTATCTTGGATATTTTTCTCTATATTTTTTATTTCTCCAAGTCCTTCTTGAGAAAGAGATACTTCTTTTCTTCCTAAATATTTTCCTCCATATTCAGAAAGTATGCTTGGGTGTCTGAGTAAACATACTGATTTTTTCATATATTCATTGAGCTTTGAAATTCTCTAAGTAAGTGATTTTTTGTCTTTTCCATTTGAGGATACCTTGAGCGACCGCTTCGTAGGAAGCTGCTCCAATTAAATGCCCAAAGATAGTATGCTTTCCAACATAATCTATTCCACTCGCTCCAATCGGAGAGATAACTCCGATACAATCCGTTCCAGTCCCCGTAGCTAAACTATTTTCGTTTTGTATCTGGATCTCGGATTCTAAAACCGCAAGGGTCCTTGCCTCGGACGCTATAGAGATTGCTTCTATACTTGCGGGGAAAGTGAACATTTCGGAAGTTTGAACGAGTAAGTTAATGGTTCCTATTTTTTCTATTTGTTTTGGAAGATCTCCTACTCTAACCGCATTTCCTAATCCTACTGTCGCGATTGTCCTAACGTGCATATCACCCAAATTTTTTTCGACGACAGAGTGATTCAAAAGAGAGGCGCTGGTCATAAACCCTAAAACTTCTTCCTTCTCTCCTTTTTCTACTAATCGATTTCTATAATATTCTTCCGGAAGAATTTCAGGACTTAAGTCGGAATTGGAAACTTTTAACCAATAAATTTTGTTTGTGATTAGATATCCTCCCCCCACGACCGCCCAACTTAAAGAAGAATGAGGCATCGAAAGTTGGAGTTCCAACCATGTTTCGGAAACTTCTATTTTGTCTGACTGAAAAAAGCTCAAACTTTAAATCTCCTACAAGAAGCTATAAAGTTTTTTGGAATTTCAGGATTGGAGGCCCAATGTGCATGTACATAACTTGCCAAAACGTTTGAAACTGTATAACCTTCTCGAGTACTTTGTTCTGACTTACGTTTTCTGATATGATAAGAGAATAATAATTCGTCCTCGTTTTCTATAATCAGATCAGAGTATCGGAATTGGTGTCCCCGGAAACGAATTCCCGCTTCTCCCAGAATTGTCCTTCTTTCAGTATATGCCTCTACATAACCTAAACTTTTGAGTTTAGGACCCATGATCGCCTTTCCTGGGATCAGGCCGACCATCGGAAAACATTGACCTTCTATGTTTTGGATCTCTGACGAAAGATACATTAATCCACCACATTCCGCGTAGATTGGCTTTTTCGAATTTGCAAAATTTTTGATATCTTGTATTAGGTTTTTATTATTCGCTAAAAGATCTGCGAATATCTCCGGATAGCCACCCCCGAAATACAGTCCGTCTACTTCTGGAAGTTTTGTATCTTTTAGCGGAGAGAAAAAAACTAACTCTGCGCCTTCCTCCCTCAATTTTTTGAAATTATCTTCATAATAAAAATGGAATGCTTCATCAAAAGCAATTCCTATTCTACAATCTTTAGTTTTGGGCTGAATTTTCGACTGTCCTGGAGATAGAATGGGGGGCGCGGAGTTGGCAATCTCTAATACTTTTTCTAGATCCAACCATTCTTCGGTTAGATTTTGCCAAAAAGAAAGTTTTTCTTCCGTTAAAATATCAGGGCCCGCGGAATGGAGTCCTAAATGCCTTTCCGGAAAGGAATATTCGTATGACTTAGGAAATCCGCCTAAAACGGGTAATGGAATACTTGCAGTTTCTATAATGGAAAGATGACTCTTACTTCCTAAAAAGTTTGCAAAAAAACCTTGGATAGGGACTTGAGGATCATAATTCTTGATTCCTGATGCAATTGCTGAAAAAGTCGCCGCCATTCCGGATGCATCGATTGATACGATAGTTGGAACTTGCAGCCATTTTGCGATTTCCGCCGTGGAGCCTGCATCTGAATTAGGTGAATGGCCATCAAATAATCCCATCACTCCTTCTATGATGGAAATATCCGACCCTTGGCTTGCACCAACAAAACTGGAAATTACCGATTCTTTTCCCATCAACCATCCATCCAGATTTTGACAGTTTTTTCCGGTAACGAAAGAATGATAACCTGGATCTAAATAATCGGGCCCGCATTTGAATACAGAAACTTTTAGGCCTTTTGCTTGCAAAGCCTTGGTAAGCGCTATTGTAAATGTGGTCTTTCCGGTTCCACTCCCAGTTCCGGAAATTAGTATCCTCGGTATTCTGATTTCTTGTATCATAATTTTTTAATAATCTATCCCAATTTGAGCGGGAACGCCCTTTTTATATGGATGTTTAGGGGATTCTATTTGGCTGATCAGATCAGCCATATCCGTTAATAAACTCGGACAATTTCTGCCCGTAATAATAATGTGTAGATCTCCCGGTTTTTTGGAAAGAGCGTCGCAGACTTCTTCCGGAGAAAGCCATCCGTAGTGAAAAGCATAAGTAATCTCATCTAATATGAGTATTTTATAATTTTCTGAAAATATCATCTCATAAGATTTTTCCCAAGCTAATCTTGCGGCCTTCTTGTCCTGATCTATATCATCACTTTCCCAGGTAAAGCCGAGTCCCATTACGTGAAAGTCCAGATCTGTAATGGTTTTTGCAAATTTCCTTTCTCCGGTTTCCCATTTTCCTTTTAAAAATTGGACAACCCCGCATTTCATACCTCTTCCTAGCGCTCTGAAAAGAATTCCGAGAGCAGCGGTAGTTTTTCCTTTTCCAGGACCGGTGAATACTAAGATCAGTCCTTTTTTATCGGGAGAAGAATTCATTGTGCTTCCGAAACAATCTGCTTTTTATTCGCTTTTCTAAACTTATGAGAGAAGTCGGAAGCATAAAGTCTGGAATCCGCAAAATCATGGCAATCCAGTACTTTGCCTACGAAGATGATCGCAGTAGCTGTGATCTTTTCTTCTTTTACCTTGGATGTTATGTTTTCTAAAGTCCCGGTGACTATTTTCTGTTCCGGCCAGGTTGCTTTCTGCACGACTGAAACCGGACAGTCCTTACCATAGTGAGGGATAAGTTCCTCAACAATTTTACGAATATGTAAAACACTTAGAAAGAAAACTAAAGTTGCTCCGGTGGATGCAAATGTTGCTAATTTCTCTTTTTCCGGCATAGGAGTTCTTCCTTCCGCGCGAGTGATGACCACAGATTGAGAAACTTCAGGGAGGGTAAGCTCCTTGCCTAACATTGCGGCTGCAGCGGTAAAAGAGGAAACTCCAGGGACGATCTCATAGGGAATTTCCAACTCATCCATTTTTCTCATTTGCTCTGCGGTGGAGCCGAATATAGAGGGATCTCCGGTATGGACTCTCGCAACATCTAGGTCTTTCTTCTTAGCCTCTTCTAAAATGGAAATGATATCTTCTAAAGTCATTTTAGAAGAATCTAATACGGTTGCACTTGGATTCGCTCTTTCTATTACTCTTTGAGGTACAAGAGACCCTGTGTAGAGAACGATAGGGCAGGTCTCCACTAGTCTTGCACCCTTGATGGTGATCAGATCCGGATCGCCCGGACCCGCGCCAATGATATATACCTTCATAATAATACTCTTAGTCGCATTTTAATATATTTTCCCTGAAGGAAGACCAGACTTGTTTTGGAGAATGTCCCAACCATCTTGCATCCGTATATTTTCTGGTTTCCCAGAGAATCATTTTACTATTATCTAAAACATAATTCCAAAGCCGTTCGCTGACCGAAGAATTTCTATAAATGGAGAATATATCATAAACTTCTTCTGGTTTACCTTCTGAGGGGAAAGAAATTAAAACATCGAAATTATTTTGTGAAACGATTTCCTGATCCTTAATTTTTAGCCGTATCCATTTTTGGTCTTGTTCGGGTGGATTATAAAATCCGAATGTTTCAAGATTGGTAGGTCTCTTAAGTTTTCCGATTAAATAGTAATCCTCATCATTTTTATAAAGAACCGCTCCGCCAATACGTCCTAAATATTGGATTTTTTCTTCTGATTTCAATTCGGAGATTTGAATGTCCTTTTTTTTAGGAGTCACTTCCAGAAATTGTAATGCCTTTAGGGCGGTAGACACGGAAGAATCTTGGGTCTCCGCGACTTCTTCCTTTTCATTTTCAAAAATCGTTGTGCTCGATTTTACGAATGCACCTTGTATTTTAGTAATATTTAAATTAGGAGAAGGTGATTCTTTTGGAATCCTACTTGCCAGATCGTTTTCCGTTCTCAATGATACTGCTCTATTTTGTCCCGGTTTCAAAGAGCCATCTTCTAAAGAGTATTTATTTCCGTATCCTCTTGGGGTTACAAAAAAACCTTCATAAACGAAAGATTGAGAGGATCCTATGATGACGGTAGTATTCATTCCGATCTCGAATTCCAAAAAATGATCCAGATCTGAGAACTGAATATTCTCTTGTCTGCGATATGCGCTCTTGACGAGTGCGACTGGAGTGGTTCCTGGCCTATATTTTTTTATGATACGAGCTGCTTCTACAATCTGTCTTTGTCTTCTTCCGGAAGCTGGATTGTATAGGTTGATTACAAAGTCTCCTTTAGCTGCTGACTCAATCCGGTTTTCGATCACAGTCCAAGGAGTTAAAAGATCGGAAAGCGAGATCCTGGCTGAGTCGTGGACCATAGGAGCTCCTACAAGAGAACCACAGGAGCTATCTGCACTGATCCCCGGAATCATTTTTATTTCAGGAGAGTCTCCCTTTTTCCAACCTGTTTTTCTTAAAACTTCGAATACTAGACCGGCCATTCCATAAACGCCCGCGTCTCCTGAAGAGATCAATGTGACCGTTTGTCCCAATTTTGCAGACTCCACTGCTGTTTGTGCCCGAGTAATCTCTTCCGTCATTCCCGTACGAGTTACTTGTTTTCCGCTCAGATGATGTTTTACTAGATTGATATAAGTAGTGTATCCTATTATGGAATCTGCTTCTTTGATAGCAGCTAAAGCGGCAGGGGTGATATGCGAATCATTTCCAGGGCCTATCCCTACAATATTCAATTTTCCTTTTGGAGTTTCGCTCATACTTTCTCCAAACTTTCGGATCGGATTTCTGGTCTGGTCGCAAATTGGATTCTTGCAATGGCGACAGTGAGATTTTTTCCGGCTTCTGTTTCTTTGTATTTTTGTTTTGTTACGAGTAATTTTTCGGAGCCGGAAAGAAGAAGAGCCGCGGCCTCACTTACGGAACGAGTCCCCACATATTCGGAAGCAGCTTTAGAAGTTTCTGAAATTCCTTCTACTTGGTTCAGTTTTTCTGCGGAGAAGGTCGTAAATTCCCAGCCATATTTCTCCGAAATTTCCAAAAATGCAGGCTCTGCTTTTTTTGCATCGACGCTTGCAATTGATTTTATGCTTTCGAAAGATAGATTATATTCTTTTAATACCTTTGTGATCCCGTTCTCTACCACTTCGGTAGGAATTCCTTTGTCACAGCCCAATCCTAAGATTAATGATTTAGGTCTGTATATTACTGAGTTAGAATATATCTCCGGGGTTGTAGTTTTGATATCTGTTCTATCGCTTGCAATGAGTAGAATTTCATAATCTTCTGGATCTACATTTTCTAAACTAAGGGAATATTCTACACCCTTAGGAAGACCTTTTTCCAAAGGCCAAAAATTCGGCTCGCCCGTCTCTTGTACAAATAAAACCTTAGTTTCATTTACTACTGCTGCACATGCTCGGGTTATATTCCGATCCTGGTCTTCTAAACTCCAACCCAGTTCTCTTCCTAAAATATCCACAGTTAAAGTTCCGGAAACATCGGATGCAGTTGTGATCACTGGAATATTTTCCAAAAGATCTGAAATTTTCTGAGTAAAAAAATTGCCTCTCCCAACATGACCGGATAAAACGCAGATGGTGAACTTTGCTTGGTCATCTATACAAAGAACGGCGGGATCCGTTTTTTTACTGACCAAAAATGGAGCGACCATCCGAACAACAGCTCCTACACTGATCACGAAAATATGACAATCATATTCCATGAAACTTTCTCTCAATGTTGGTTCCATCGGGAGACTTAAAAGTTTGGATTCTTTAGGAGCTTCCGAAATAAATTTAGGAGAAACAAATAGTTCCGCTTCTTTTAAGGAACGGAATAATTTTGTCCCTGTCTTTAAACCATGTTTAGTAATTACGTAAATCGCGTAGGGTTTTCTACTCTGAATCATCAGAAATACCTCTTAGGACGCCTTTTCGTTTTCGAATAGAGATTATAACCATGGAAAAATAATCGCATGTTTCGTTTTTGATGGATTCTATATCTTTTACGATCCGCTGGCGGTCGGTGGTTCCATAAGAAACGTAGGTTGCATTTTCTAGAATATTCTGTTCCTTTAATATTCTTATTAGTTCGGGAACTACCTGTCCGACTTTTGTTAGAACAATTGTATCAAAATCTTGGATGAGTTTTTCAAGATCCTCTAGGCCATAGGTGGCAGGTAGGACGCAGAACCGTTCTCTTCCATCTGCGAGCGGAGTGAGTAAACTTGCTGGGATCGCTGTGATAGACGATACTGCAGGAACAATTTCAATTTCTATTCCTGGCCATCTGTCTGGAGCTTCTTCCAATAAATAGCTCCAAGAGCTGTAGACAGAAGGATCGCCTTGTGTGATGAATGCAACATCCAATCCTTTTTCTATTCGAATGCCTATTTCCTTAAATGCCTTGTCCCAGGCTGGGATTAAGATATTCGGATCTTTGGTCATCGGGAAATGTAAGAATAATTTTTCTTGCGATTCGTTTTCCTGAACAACTGGAGAGCAAACTCTCCAAGAAAAAGAGGGAAGAGATTCGCTACTTTTGGGGATGGCAAGAACGGGGACTGAATTCAGAACGTGAACTGCTCTGAGAGTAATGAGGTCGGTAGCGCCAGGGCCCACACCGACTCCGTATAATTTGCCGTATTTAGTTTTTACATTCATAAAATGTATTAAGATTTCCTAATTTTAAATATGTGAATCGGATTTAGAGCCTCGTATCTGAGATAATCGGCGAGTTTTTGGCCTCTGGAAATATTAATAAGACTCACTTCAGGGATTAGATCCATGTCTCTAAATGTCCTGTAAGCCTCGGAAACATTGTCTAAGGTAATTGCATTCGCTACTAAACATCCTCCTGGGCTTAGTTTTTCCCACGAAAGTTCTATGATCTCCTTCATGTTTCCTTTGGAGCCTCCTACAAAAACGCAGTCGGGAGAAGGAAGGTCTATCAATGCTTGAGGAGCTTTTCCATGTATTAAGAAAATATTATCCGTTTTGTGAGTGAGAATATTTTGCTCGCAGATCTCTATTCCTTCCGGATCCACTTCGATTGCATATACCCTTCCTTCCCTGGCAATTCTGGCTGCTTCTATTGAAACGGCGCCTGAACCAGCTCCGATATCCCAAACTATTGAATCCGGTCGGATTTCTAACGCAGAAAGAGAAAGTATTCTGACTTCTTTTTTAGTAATCAGTCCTTTTTTAGGAAGACGTTTTGCATATTCTTCTTCTCCTAAAAAGGGAAGAAGTGGAGAAGGTTTCCAAGTCGGATCCTTTCTAAGAAGGATAAGTACGTTTAAGTCGGAAATATTTTGAGTTGTAGCTAAGGTTTCTAATTCGAACTCTCGAACCTTCTCCTCTTTTCCTCCTAAATTTTCACATACGAATGCTTTCCAGTCTGTTTCAGAATAATTTAATAAATACTTTGCGATTGTAGAAGGGGAGTTTGTCTCGTCGGTAAGA
Organism: Leptospira neocaledonica; assembly: GCF_002812205.1. Classification (NCBI taxonomy): domain Bacteria; kingdom Pseudomonadati; phylum Spirochaetota; class Leptospiria; order Leptospirales; family Leptospiraceae; genus Leptospira; species Leptospira neocaledonica. The sequence continues at coordinate 515,933 of NZ_NPEA01000001.1, read as the reverse complement.
CAAGCAACCTTGGATATACTTTGTAATTTTGTAATAAATCCTTCGATCGGTCTTCCGTGTAAGGAAAGAAAGGAAGCGTCATCCCATTTAACTCCGATTTTAGAAAAAGCATTTTGAACCGAGCTCGGAGCCGGGATAAATTCTACATGCTCTCTCCCGACTTTTTTTAAGATTAGATTTCCTATTCCAAAAAATAAAGGATCGCCTGAAGCAAGAACACATATCGTATGCTCCGCTGAAAGTTCCGCGATCTTCTCTGCAGTTCGAACCACATCGTTTTTAATAATGATCCTTTCTCCGTCGAACTGAGGAAAGAAGTCTAAATGCCTTTCTCCTCCTGCAAGAATTCTTGCTCTTGCAACGGCTCCCATAGCTTTGCTGGAAAGGCCGACACAACCGTCGTCTCCGATTCCTATAACGGTAACCGCTTTCAAAATTTTTTCTCCGTAGAAAGAAGTAGGAGTGCATGTATGATGGAGACTGCGATCGTGCTCCCTCCCTTTCTTCCTCTTGTAAGTATATAGGGAATGGAATATTCGGATTGGAATTTGACATCCAATAGAGCTTCTTTAGATTCTGCAGCAGAAACAAATCCTACGGGAACTCCAATCACAAGAGAGGGACGTATACCTTCTTCTTGCACAAGTCTCACTATTTCCAAAAGTGCAGTCGGTGCATTTCCGATGGCGATCACACTTCCGTTTAAAAGTCCTTGATTGGCTGCTTTGCGCATGGACTCTATTGCTCTTGTGGAATTATTTTCCTTAGCTTTTTGGATCACTTCCGGATCACTGATAAAACTATAAGTTTTACAACCATAAGCATTCAAACGTTCGTTGTTTAGGCCTGCTATGATCATCTGAACATCACAAATGATCGGGCATCCATTTTTCAATGCGAGAATGCCATCACGGATTGCATTCTCGTGGATCTTTGTTAAGTCTCTGTATTCAAAATCCGCAGTAGCGTGTATAATCCTTCTGACAACTTCCCATTCACTGGGAGGGTGAGGATGATTTCCAGCTTCTTCATCTATGATCGCAAAAGAATTATTTTCGATTTCCCTTCCTAGGGAAGTTATCTGTCGCATATCGTTCATTTATTCCGCTTCTCCTTTAATACCCCAGCCTTCCGGAGCCTCGAACTTTCCTAAAAGTGTTCCATCAAAATCCACCATATAAGTGGAAACCCGTAAGCCTAATCCGTGTTTGGAACAATTTTCGGAAACGATCTCGCAGATTCTGGTGGTGATATAAAAATGTCCGGATTCTTTACAAATATCTAATACGTGTCTTGCGGTATTTGCCGCTTCAATATTGGAACAAACCGTCTCGGGGATTTCCAAAGATCTTGCAATATTCGCAAGCATCTTCGTGTTTACTGAAGAACCTCCTCTATGGGTCATCATGACTCCGTCGGCCATCTTGGATAGTTTCCCGATCATACCTACTATAATCACATGATGGATATCTTCTTTAATCGCTGTCTTGATTCCTGTTCCAATAAAATCTCCGACTTGTATGAATGCGATTTCGTTCATATTAGGAAGAAGGTCCATTGCGAACTTTTCGGACTTTCCTCCGGTGGTTAAAACGATACTTTGTTCTCCGTATTCTCTCGCGACCTGTATCGCCTGTATTACACTTGCTTTATATGCTGCGGTGGAATACGGTTTGACGATGCCGGTAGTTCCTAATATGGAAATCCCCCCGATCAATCCGAGGCGTTCATTCATTGTTTTTTTAGCCATTTCTTGACCGCCCGGAACACTGATGGTCACTTCTGCGCCAGAAAATGCGGAGCCTATCAGTTCTTCTAATATCATTTCCGTAATATTCTTTCGAGGAACGGGATTGATTGCAGGTTCGCCGATTTCTAAACCGAGTCCTGCTTTTGTAACTACTGCAACTCCTTCTCCACCTTTTAAGATGATCTTGTTTTCTTGCGTGAGTTTTACTTCTGCGGTTAGTTCTGCTCCATGAGTACAATCAGGATCATCTCCTGCGTCCTTAATAATACTACAAACTGCGCTATCCTCGGAAATCTCACAACGTTTTAGTTCGAAAGTGACTTTCCGTTTGTTTGGAAGCGTAGTTTCAATTTCCTTAATGGTTTGACCTAAGAGTAAGACTCGGGTAGCTGCTTTTGCAGCCGCGGCTGAGCAAGCACCCGTAGTAAAACCTTCTCTTAGTTCCTTTGTTGCCATTTAAACTCCGAGACTTAATGTAGGAGAAGGATTTCTCTGAGTATTAAAAAATGTTTCCATTCCGATCCTAGATTCTAAGGTTCCTAAACGAACCAATTCGGATCTTACTTCTCTTATAATATTTCCATCTCCGCTCAAGAAAGCATTTTCAGGAACAGTACAGTCTCCTAAAATTGATCTTAGAATTTCTAATACAGTTGAAACCCGATTCGGATCGGAGATGGAAGGAATTTGAAATATATTCGGAAAATTGGAAATACCTGGAAGAATAGTTCTTATTAATTTTTCCGAAATAAAATCTTCCTCTTTTGTTTTAAACCAAACTGCAGTTGTGCTGTCCAATCGGCCCGAGAATTTTTTGGAAAGAAGAAGTCCTATCAGAGAAGTGATCCCGGTATCCGTTGCCAAAATCAGAGAAAAACCCGGAGAAGGCCATGTTGGATCTCCTGCAAATTTTCCCCAAGGACCCGAATATTCTAATTCGTCTCCTAATTTTAATTCAGGAAGGATCGAGGATGCCTTTCCGGTTCCTAAACGTTTCACGCAGATTTGAAAAGAATCAGTTTTAGAATCCGAAGACATGATAGAATAAGCCCTTTTGATTGCTTTTCCTTCACTATCGTTTCCGGTATTTAGGATAACGTATTGTCCTCCTACAAATTCAAAAGGAGAACTGTCCGATCTTTGAAAATGGTATATATCCGAAGAAGGACTTATATTTTCTTTAAAAATTAATTTGAGAAGTTTTTGGCTCAATGTTCCTCCTAAGAAGGGTAGATCTCATGTACGAAATCATGCATTTCTTCTAAATCTAAATATAATGTTTGGAATGCTTTAGCGGAATTTTTCAGATCCAATTCCACTTTTTTAGTTAAGATCAAAAGAGAAGTATAATATCCCGATTTAGGATCTGAGGAGGATAGTCCGGAGATTTTTTGCTCCAACTCTACCAGGCTCGCGTCGAAAAATCGGATCAAATCCTCAAAGTTATTCGCATTCGTCAAAGATTGGATTGGTCCAGGAGAGGAGAGTGCTTCGGATCCTATTTCATTTTTTTCGTGTTGGATAACCGACTCGTCTTTGATTCCGAGAACATTCATCATCCCTAATCTTAAAGCTGCAATTTCATGACATGCCATACTATATTCCTATTGCATAATATTATCAACTAAACGAGAAACCAATCTGTCCTGCAAAAGATGCTCGGAAACAAGATCCTCTGCATCTTCTACGCTTACTTTTTGATACCAGACACCGTCCGGGTATACTACTACTACGGGACCTTCTCCGCATCTCCCCATACAAGAAGAGCGCGAAATTTTAAAATCCAAATGTCTTCCCTGTAATTTTAAAATAGATCTCATACGAGCGACTAAGGCTGAACTTCCTTTGCTTGCGCAGTCTATATTCTCGCAAACAAATATATGTTTTTGTAAATTACGATGAGGGAATAGATGCGGAGCGGCTTGGTTATGAGTTTCCAAATGGCGGATACTCCAAAGCAGAGCCTTTAATCCGCCCACTTTTTTAGAAAGACCTGGAAGTTGGGCTCTATATTCGCAAGTGTCACAAGGGAGAGAAAATTTTCCGGTAATACAATCCTGGATTCTTTCATCCATTACTGAGAAAAGTTCAGGATCGGGGCCTAGATAGGAAGATAGTTCCGTTTTTATCCAAGGAAATTTTTCGGAGAAGTTTTGGACTAAGGAGGAAATTTTTTGGATCAATTTACCTCCGAATAAAAAGTAGGGGACCACCAGAAGTTTTTCCGGTCGTAACTTGGAAGCCATCTCCAAGGTATCTGGAAGCAGAGGGCTGGTGATCCCTATGAAGGAAGGAAGAACAAAGGAGAAATGATTTCCTTCTTGGAATAATCGAACCGTTTTATAAAAATCTCCGTTTGCATCCGGATCGGAAGAACCTCTGTTTACGATAATCACTCCGGTTTTAGAGGCCTGTTCTTTATTTAAAGGTATAAATTCTTCTGCACGTTTTCTAAGTAAGGATATCATCTTAGAATGAATGCCTAAACTATTCGCTATTTTGAAAGAATGCCCCGGAAACTCTGCTTTAATTCTATCGAGTATGATCGGAATATCATTTTTGATATGACCGGATGTGTATAAAAATAGGGGAAATATTATAATATTAGAATGTTCTTGGCTAAGTTCTCTTAATGCGGTTTCCAGATCCGGTTTTGCAAGTTCCACATGGGCATAGGCAATTTTTAAATCTGGGCGGGTAAGTGAATACGCCTCCACTAGGGAAACGAATTCCATATTGGAATTTTCTTCCCTGCTTCCATGACCCAGCACCAATACCGCAAATTTAGGTTTCATTCGAATCCCAATACCTGCCGGGGTTTCCAGAGAAGAAAAAATAAGGAAGATAATAAAAACCAGAAAATCAGATTTGTGAGTAAACTTACATATTCGAATTGAATTCTTATCTCTTCTGGAGCGGAAAAATCCTCGGAAATTTTAGGGACTCCGAGATAGAAGGGAAGCCCTATAAAAAATAGAGCCGTCGCCGCCGCCATAGTCCATTTTAATACATTATGAATTCTTAAATAATTTAGAAGGACCCGAGCTACTAAAACACCTGCTAAACTGGAGCCTACACAGAGATACCACCAGGCCTGTCTTTTTGGATAATCGTATGCACCCGAGGCTCTACCTGGCAACTCAGGAGGAAGTCCTAAGAACGGGATCCCGAAGAAGATTAAAAATCCTCCGAACGTAAACAAAATACTTAAGAGGACCGCTTTGGAAAAGTTGGGACTTTCTAAAAATCCGTTAGGAGGGAATAAGATCAGCCAAACCGAGAGCAAGATTCCAAAAGAAATTCCTAATAGAGCAGAGCCGATGATTGTTCCAAGGTTCCTCTTTTGCCATAGTCCATCATTCTCAGTTTTTTCAGACAGGGTGGACTGCATATTTGTATGAGAATGGATTTCTCCATGCCCGTGTGAGTGTACATGCGTTTCGGCTTTATCTGAATTTTCAGATATCGATTTGGATTCAAACTTCTCCGCTTCTAGGATCAGAGGAAGATTCCAAACACAAACTAAAATTCCCAAAACCAGACCAGATACCAGACCGGATAATAACCCGGTCCTTAAAAGATCAGAAAATCCTGATCTTAATGGCATGGAAAACCCGTAGAATGTCTTATATCGTGAAAAGTATCGTGCAAATACACCATAGGTTCAAGACCTACTGCATAGATCGTAGAAAATGCAAGGAACACGGTTAAAGCTAAAACGGAACCTCGAAGCCATACTTTGGCTCCCGAAAAATCCTTCGAAACGGAAATCGAGCGCATAAAAATCCCTCCTAAGAGATCTTCACCTAACAAGATATAAACGATATTCGAACGCAAAAGATCGCGCCGAAGCATCGTATAAGCAAAATTATTGAGTTTAGTTACGTAATCGTCTTACATCCGAGACTGGGTCACGTAGCTTCAGGATTTTTGTAAGGTCGTTTTCTGACTCGAGATCAACCTACTCGGCACGTCTTCCCAGGTTTTACACCCAGTGACATCTTGTGCCTTTCGTCCCTCTTACAGCGGCGGGTACCGTGACGGAATTGCACCGTCTTCCCATAGATGAGACCATCTATGTTCCTACAAAAATAGACTGAGATTTTAGGATCTATTTAGCTGCGCCATTTTGTATAGTATTTTATTTTCGGATCGAATAAAAATATATAGTCGCTGCTTATACTTTTTGTTTTTTCTTATTTAGTCTGGACTGAGCCGCTTTTAATTCGGAATCGGTAAGTTTAATACTGAATTCGGGAAAATGTCTAAATAAAAAATATTGAAGCCATGAATCCCAACCTGTGTATCCGACAAATTTAGTATTCGGGATCCATTTTAAAATTGCCTTCGCTACTGAATCAATCGAATGCACTCTATTTAATGCGGATCCCATTTCTATTTCCTTACTCAATTCAGGTTTATCTGTATTCTCTTTTTCCAAACCGGGAGTGTCTGTAGTAGGAGGAAGAAATAATTTCACCTTCACACCATGAAGCATCATTTCTTGGCGAAAACCTTGTGCAAAACCTACGATAGCAAACTTACTTGCCGAATAAGCCCCATATCCGTAGATCGAAAAGAATGCCAATGTAGAGGCTAAGAATACGATCTCTCCGCTTTTTTGTTTAGCAAAATGATCCCTAAATGCAAGTGCACTATTCACGTGACCAAAGTAGTTCACATCCATTAGATTTCTATAAACTTCGTCGTCCAGATCGGAAGCTTCTCCTGCTTTTGCAAAACCGCTACTACAAATTAGGAGGTCTAGTCCTCCTAAGGTTTGGATTGCCTTTTTGGCTTCTTTTTCAAGGGCCTTTTTATCTGAAACATCCAAAACTGCGAATCCGAAGATAGCCGTTGGAGTTCCTACAGCCTTCAATTCCTGGACTGTTTTTTCTAAGTTAGACTTTCCTCTGGCTGAAACGATTACACTTGCTCCAGCCCTAGCTAATTCCATGGCAATTCCTTTGCCTATGCCTGCGGAGCCGCCTGTTATAAATACTTTTTTACCTTTGTATCTGCTAAATGACATATTTAAAAATTCTCTTCGATGCGGGCAAGGTTTCCCTTTTTAGGAAACTATTCAATCTAATTCGAAACTTTTTAAATAAAGAATTCGAGAACTTGTTCCAAAATCTTAAATTCCCGGTTTGGTCCCAAAACAAATCTTGCCTTTTCATTCCTATGATACTGAATACGGGAGAATCCAAGGCCAAAATAATGCAGGACATACCTTTTCTGGAAAATCTAAAGAAGAAGATCCCAAGTTTGGAAAAAAATTGGGACCGTTATACCTCCATGTTAAAGGAAAAGAAGGTCCCGGCAAAAACCGTGCTCATCAAAAGAGGAGTTTATACTAAAAATATATTCATCGTTAAAAAAGGATGTTTGAGATTAAGATTCGAAGATAAGGGCAGGGATATAACGATCGCATTTTTTCCCGAGAATAGAGCGATCACATCTATTCATAGTTATAGAGGTACTTATAGAGACAGCCACTTGAGTGTGGAAAGTATAGAGCCAACGGAATTATTAATCTTAAGCGGAGAAGATGCTGAAATTATCTATAGAGAAAATGCGGAGGTCCGGGATTTTTTATTGGAATACGTAGCTGAACGGTTTGATACTTATATGAACTTGTTTTTGTCGAGAATCAGGGATAGTCCGGAACAAAGGTATTTAAATTTGATCAAAGAGCAACAGGATATTGCAAATCGTATTCCGCAACATTATATCGCTTCTTTTTTAGGGATTACCCCAGTGTCTTTAAGTAGGATCCGAAATAGGATTTGGAAGGAACAAAAATAAACTTCTTACAAAATTTAGAAACGGAAGAATGTTTGAAATTCTCCTATTCCAATGCAGGGAAATAAAGGGAAAATTTTGTACCTGACCCAAGTTCACTTTCTACTTTGATCTTTCCTTTATGATTTTCTAAAATTCCATATACGATAGAAAGTCCTAAACCTGTTCCTTTTCCCGGCTCTTTTGTTGTGAAAAAAGGATCAAATATTTTACGAATTGTTTTTCGATCTATCCCAGTTCCGCTATCTATAATTTCTATCACCGCAGTCTTTTGAGTTCGTTCGGGGGAAATAAATTCTCCATCTTCCATTCTTAATCTGATAGAAAGTAATCCACCGTTTGGCATTGCGTCCTTTGCATTTAAGAATAAGTTCAGAAAAACCTGATGGATCTGAGTATGATCCGCTTGGACCAGAATCGGATCTTGGGGAAGGTCGGAAATTACCCGGATAGATTTAGGAAAAGTAGAAGCAGCAATGTGGACTGCCTCGGAGAGCAAGTCGTTTACGATAGAAGGTTTTAGATCTGATTCTACCTTTCTCGCTAAGGTCAAAAGTTGTTTGATTAGAGAAGAACCTCTTTCTGCAGTCTTTTTTATAATTTCAGAATATTGTAAAATTTTTTCAGGATACGTTGCGTTTTTTTCCAAGAGAGTAGTGTAACCTAATACCACTGTCAGAATATTATTAAAATCGTGAGCTACACCTCCTGCCAGGGACCCGATCGACTCCATTCTTTGAGAATGGATGAGTTGTTTTTCCAATTCATGGTGTTTGGTAATATCTTGGAATTGGACTGCAAAATAACTTGGGCTACCTTTTTTGTTTCGTATCAGACTTACATCAATTTGTACCCAAAGATGATGTCCATCTTTATGGATGTATCTTTTTTTCCTCTTAAAAGTAGAAGCGGGACTTTTTAGAAATTGGTCTCTGGAGCGGATATCGTCTTCCAGATCGTCCGGGTACGTGATAGAATCGAAACTCATTCCGACCAATTCATTTTCAGAATAGCCTAAAATTTGAGAGAGAGCAGGATTGGAGCTGATAAATTTGCCTTCCAAAGAAACAATCGCAAATCCATTCGGAGAGTGATATAGTATATTCTTAAATTGTGTCGCTTGGCAGAACCATTCGTCCCAACCCATTTCTTTAGGCAAAAAATCCTTTTCTAAAAAACCCGAGGGCTGCTTTATTTTTGGAGGAATTTCATCGCAGTTTTGCATAACCTTCTCTTCCATAATCTTTCTGACAGATAAGGAGAAGGATTTCGTCTTAACTAATGTTAATAAATTATGTATCTATTTTGAAGTCCATAAGAGAGTTGATCATAGTCTAACTTATTCTAGAGAATGGATTAGATATACGCCTATCCAAAAAAAAAAGAAAGGAGAGGCCGAAACTTCGACCCCTCCCAAGGAAGGATTGCCTTATAGGGAGGCGGAGACCATGAGATAAAAGAATTTAGAAGTATCGTCGAATGTGTATCTTTTCTCTGGATCAGAAGCAAACGGATTCGTTCTTTCATTTCCAATTGCCTCTTTAGCTTTCACAAGAGAAAACCCCATCCAGATTGAGACGGATTCAGTGTAATTATAGATCCAAGTGAAATCGTATTGATAGAATAACCTTCTTCCTAATCTGGAATTCTCGTAAGAGAACTTGTCGTTGGAATAATTTTCTGTACTTGCTCCTGTATTCGGAACCCCCGAAACCTTATACCAAGCATCCTGTAGATTTGCCTTTTGGGTATCGTAGATTGCAAATACAAACATCCCGTATTCCGTTTTGAGATTCGCTCTGATCGAATATGACTTTATATTCTCGAATCCAGCCATTAAGGATTGGCCGTTCATAGTATTCCAATTCGGAAATGAACCTGCGATTTGAGGAAATAAACTCTGCCAAGTCCCTACCTTAGAATCGGATCTATTCGGATCTCCGGATGCATACGTATACCCTAAACCTAAGCGGATCCAATCATTAATCTTGATCCCGGTATCCAAAGAGAGAAGTCTTGTATCATACTGCACCTTCTCCGTATAAATATTTTTACCGTTAGCTGCCTTTTGGTCTAAAACATCCCAATCTGCCTTTACTCTGTCTCCAGTCATCCCAGACTGCCAGGCTGATTCGATCGTCCAATCCCAGATTTTTCCGGCAGGTAAAAGGTTATTATTGGTTCTATTGGTAAATCTAATACCTGTGGTTAATAGATCGTCTCTTTGTTTTAAACGATTATCGAAGTCCGTAGGGTTCGGGTTAGGGATCCATTTTTTAGAAACTTCAAACATATATAGATCTAGATGAGCTTCTTCTCCTAACTTGATCGTATTATAAGCGCCGAAAAAGTAAGCTTGATCTATCGAACCCTTGGATCTTCCATTACTCGTAGTTAATCCGTAGGGAGCATCGTATTGATTGGATAAGATTGTTCCAAATACATGTGATCTGAACCACTGAGAATCATGCACGAATCTGACCCCGTCGAATGCAAACCCTGTATTTAGCCAGTTTAATGGGCCTACAATTTTCAGATCTCCAAAGGCGAATACCTGTCTACCTACCAAAACGGAAACGGGAAGTTTATCAGTTTTTTTGAATACTATATAAGCTTCTCTAATATCCGTATTGTTTCTGATATTCGTGTTATTAGAAGTAGTCGGAGTCAAAGTTGTACCGGCGCCGGTGCTGAGTCCATACGTCCAGTTGCCGGCATTCTGAGGAGTCTGGCTTCCTCCCCATAGTCTACTATCTTGCACAGTAACTTTAATAGCGTAATAGGGAGAAGGATCGAATAAGAACCAAAGTTGAGTATTCTGACCTACAAAAGAACTATAATCATCCGTCTTTTTGTTGAAGTCCGGATTCTCTCTAGATTCGAATCTAGGGCGAAGAGAAACTCCCAATTTTAAATTATCCAGCCAAAACAAATCCGACTTCTGAGTGTCCTTCATCTGTTCCGGAGTGACTAAGAGTGTTCTGAGATGATCAACCGGAATATTTCCTTTCCAGGGAGAATTATACTTTGGCTCTTGTTTTTTAGTTTTTGGATCAGGACCTTCCGTCTTGTTCGTATCCGAAGAAGAGGGCGGATTACTTTGATTTGTTTCCTTCGCATTTTTGCTCGGTTCTTCTTCCGAATACATAGGAATACTAATAACGATAGTTATTAAGAGAAATAGAAAATTAAACTTTAGTTTCGGGATAATGTACATTCGGTAGTTGCCCACAGTAAAAGTATCTTTCCAAAACATATAGCAATTACTGTGCCAATAGTTTAAAAATATATCTATGTTGAAGAAATTGGCAAATTAGATCAATCTGCAGTGAGTTAGATCGAGTTTGTTCTTTTATGTTAGCTTAAATAGCGGTCGTACTGTAGAATTTATATGCAATATCTAGGAGGATTACTTTTGTAGTATCTTCGACTTCTTACCGTGGAGCTGAATTTGCATAAAAATTCTCTGTTTCTGAAAATATTTATATTTTGGCATGAATATTGCTGATTATGTAATGATGTCTATATTCAGTTTTTTGCGGAAATTGAATCCGTAATGTTCTATCAATTCCAGTTCCAGTTCGTTATTAAAACGAATAATACTCTTGGCGGTTTCTTCAAGTGAAACGAGTATTGGGCCTTTTCTTCCTTCTTGGATCTCTTTTTGCAGATTCCAGAAGTATTTACTGTTTTGGAGAGACTTCTTCTTATCCGTTTGTTTGCTTTCAAAAACTCTTTTGTAGATCGAAACTAATTCGCTTGGAGTTTTTACGTTTATATCTACCTTTTTTAATTCGTAAGAAAAATCAGGATCGTGGCCATTTTCGGAAATCTGTTTTGTCTTTGAGATCACGGAAGGGAGAAGTTTAGAAATGTCTTCGTAGATTGGAAATGCGGCAAAGATCCAATTCACAAGGTTTAAGCAGGAAAGTTTTGCGGGAGATCTTTTATATTCCGCCCAGACTTCCTCTAAAAAATCCGCTTGGGAATAGAAAAAAAACAAAATTTCATGCTCGTTCTTCTCTTTCATCTTTTGGGTTCGAGCCTGGGGGACCCGTCAGTATCCAAGGGATACCATTTCTTTATATGCAGGATAAATGCCAGATCTAAAAAAGAAAGGCAATTCGTTTCTGATCACTTTGAATCTTGATTCCAGCAGATATTCTTGGCTTTTCTTCCGGTTAGGGCAGTGAATATTGTCAAGGGTCATTTTGTCGAAGCTACTACATTGCAGATATTTTACACAAACTGCCTGGGATCTAAGGGTATAAGAGCCATACCTCTTGGAAAACAGATTCCAAAAGCCCCTATTTGGTCCATTTTCCAAATAATCCAGAATTTGGCGTGATAATTGCATGAATATGAGTATGCAAAACCCTGAAACCTTTCAGACCACCTGTCCGTACTGCGGGGTGGGTTGCGGCCTAAGGGTGGAAAAATCCGGACCATTAGATATTTCCGTAAGTGGGGATCCGGATCATCCTACAAACAGAGGGATACTTTGTTCTAAGGGAATGAATTTGCATTATTCTGTCATGGACAGAACGGATAGGCTTTTATTTCCGATGATGAGGGAGGACCGTTTTGCTCCCTTAAAAAGAACAAGTTGGGACAAGGCACTTGATCTGGCTGCGGAAAAATTTAAAAGTTTTATCCGAGAGTTCGGTCCTGACTCCGTCGGTTTTTATGTTTCCGGACAACTTTTGACGGAAGAATACTATATTATAAATAAGTTAACTAAGGGTTTTTTAGGAACAAATAATATAGATACTAATTCCAGACTTTGTATGAGTTCTGCAGTCACAGGATATAAGATGGCGTTCGGAGAGGATGCCGTCCCCGTTGGTTACGAGGATCTGGATCTCGCGGATTGTTTTTTGGTAGCGGGTGCAAATCCCGCTTGGTGCCATCCGATCGTATTCAGAAGGATTGAGGCTAGAAAAAGAGAAAATCCGAACATTAAATTGATCGTTGTGGATCCTCGTAGGACCGAGTCCTGTGAACATGCAGACATTCATCTGCAAATAGATCCAGGAACTGATATTTATTTATTTCATGCAATTGCAAGAATCCTAATAGAGAAGGATTGGGTAGATCCCAAATTTATCCAGGACCATACGGAAGGTTTTGAAGAATTAAAAACAAAGGTTTTCGAAATTTCAGTTCCGAAGGCAGCAGAAATCTGCGGGATCTCTTCCGATTTAATTTATAAAACTGCGGAGTACATTTCAAAAGCGAAAGGTTTTATCAGCCTATGGGCCATGGGTTTGAATCAAAGTGTAGTAGGAGTAAATAAAAATTTAGCTCTGATCAATCTTTCTCTTCTTACAGGGCAGATTGGAAAACCAGGAGCCGGTCCATTTTCTTTAACCGGGCAATCTAATGCGATGGGAGGAAGAGAAGTTGGCGGACTTTGTAATCTTCTCCCCGCGCATAGAGATTTGGAAAATCCGGAACATAGAAAGGAAGTCGCAAAATTTTGGGGAGTGGATTCTATTTCAGAGATTCCAGGGTATAGTGCGACTGAAATTTTTGAGAAGCTTGCTTCCGGAAGGATGAAAGCTATTTGGATTATCTGCACAAACCCTGCGGTTAGTCTTCCTGATGTGAGGGCTGCCGAGTCTGGTTTACGTTTAGCCGAGTTTGTAGTAGTCCAGGATATTTCTGCGGACTCGAGTGTAATTCCTTTTGCGGATCTTGTTTTGCCTGCGGCAGGTTGGGCGGAGAAGAAGGGTACAATGACAAGCTCCGATCGGAGTATTTCCCTTCTTCCTAAAATTTTAGAGCCTCCGGGAGAAGCGAGAGCGGATTCTTGGATTATACAGGATTTTGCAAAAAGAATGGGATTTGCTCCTTCTTTCCATTATGAAGATGAGGAAGAAATTTTTTTAGAACATTGTAAATTAACAGAAGGGACCAAGATCGATATATTAGGTTTAGATTATGAAGAAATTCGTAAATATAGAGCTGTAAGATGGCCTTATCCTCAAAAGGGACATTCAGATAATATAAGATTATTCGGAGATGGAAAGTTTTATAGAAAAAGTGAGAAGGCGAGGATACACTCGGTAAGATCCGAAGATGATTCCGAAAAACCGGACGAAGATTTTCCATTGGTGCTTACCACAGGTAGAATCAGAGACCAATGGCATACAATGACTAGAACCGGTAAGGTCAAAAAATTAAGAGAACATCGACCTGAACCTTTTTTAGAAATACATCCGGACGACGCTTACAAATACGATATCAAAGACGGGATGGTAGTGACCGTTTCTAGCAAAAGAGGATCTGTTCGTGCTAAAGCTCTTCTGACTGAATCTATTAAACGAGGTGTTGTTTTTTTACCGATGCATTGGGGGAGAAAGAACGGAACAGATATATTCAGATCTAATAATCTTACAAGCTCTGCTTCGGATCCGTTTTCCAAACAACCCGGTTTTAAAATTTCTGCAGTACGTATTATTCCTTATAAAAAATCTAAAGAAAAAATACTAATCGTAGGCGGTGGAACTGCTGCTTATGCATTCTTAAAACAATATCGTCACCTTGCTCCCGGTGACGATATCACGGTAATGTGCAGGGAGGAAGATCCATTTTATAACCGTGTACTTCTTCCCGATTATATTGGAGGGGAGAAGGAATTTGATGATTTAATGCCTCTCGATCCGGAAGAAGTTAAATCTTGGAATTTAGACCTATTTCCGAATAAATCCGTTCAGATGATCTATACCGAAGGGAAGAAGGTCCGTGACACGGAAGGAACATTATATTCTTATAATAAACTTGTGCTTGCTATGGGTAGTTCTCCTGTTTGGCCCACAAAGGTGCCTCCTGAAATGCAGGGAGTATTCAGCCTAAGAAGTAAATCTGATGCGGATCGTATCAAAGGATTTTTTGTTCCTAAATCTCATGCGTTGATCGTAGGGGGAGGGCTTTTAGGATTAGAACTTGCCGCAGCCTTAAAAGGTGTGGGCGTACAAGTAACCGTTCTTGTTCGATCCGATCGTCTGATGTCCCAAAAATTGGACGCTGTTGGAGCAGACATCTTAAAAGAAGAGATTCTCTCCAGAGGAATCGAATTAATATTTGAATGTGAAATTTCTAAAATAGAGGGGACGGAAAGAATTTCCAGAGTCCAGCTTACGAACGGAAATTTTATCGAACCGGATGGGATCATATTTGCGATCGGGACTAAGCCGAATTTTGAGATCGCAGTCAAAGGAGGATTGGATTGTAGTAGTGGGGTCCTTGTGGATTCCTTTCTAAGATCCAGTGATCCTGATGTTTACTGCATCGGAGAAATTGCAGAACATAAAACCGGAACTTATGGCAATATTTCCGCTGTGGATGATCAGGCAAAGATTGCGGCGCAACATCTATTCGGTTACGCGTTTAATGAATATACCGGTTCCTTACATGCTCATATCTTGAAAATTCCCGGATTGGAACTGGCTACTATTCGACTTCCGGATATTCCAATGGAAATTCCTAAAGAGTTAAGGGGAGAATTCGAGGAGATTATATTCTTAGATCGTAAAAAACGTTTTTATAAAAAATGTATTATCAGAAACGACAGATTGGTTGCCGCTATCCTGATCGGAGACAAATCTTCCTTTAGTAGAATGAAAGACTGGGTTTCTTCCGGAATTGAGTTGGGAGATCGCAGAAAACATCTTCTGAACGACGGAGAGATGATGAAACCTCTCCAAGGAAAGGTGGTCTGTTCTTGCAATGGAGTAGGAGAAGGAAATATCAGAGAGGCTATCCAGAATGGGGAAAGAACTCTGGAGGCCATAGGAAGAAGGACAGGTGCCGGTACGGGATGCGGAAGCTGTCGTTTGGAAGTAACGACCATCCTGAAAAGTATGCTAAAAGATCCTAACCCTGTTTAAACTTGGATGCTGCTAATAAAGCCTCTGCTCTTAGTTTATTTCCATTTTTATAATGTAGTTTGCTTAAATGTTCCAGATTTTTGGAATGGGTCGGATCTCTCATGAGAAGAACTTCTCCGAAATCGATCGCCTTATCATAATTTCCAAGTCTTGCAAGCGCATAAGAAACCCAAAGATAGACAGTACTATCATCCGGATATTTTTCCAAATACTTTTGACCTTCCGATCCGACGTAGATATAATCCTTCTCTTCGATTGCGTTTCTGAGCGCTTTCCTGCGATTTGATTTTTCGGAGATTGCATCCGGAGCTTGTTGGTTATGGAAAGGATCGTCCAGAATATCGGCGACTGAGGTCATTTCCTCCTTGTAAGAGATCCTGACAAGACTTAAGTCGTCTATGATATCTCCTCTGGATCGGATTAGAGCTTCTATTTGAAGTAGTTCGGCCTTTGCTTCTTCTACATCTTTTATAAATGCTCTTTCATCTTCGTTGATGATTTGGTTTCCGTCTTCATTGATCCCGAGTTGAACGTCGTCTCTTCCATCAGAGCCGATTAGGATGACATCATTCGGTTTAAGTTGTAGTGTTTGAACCACGAATACTTCATCCGGATCTTCTACTCCTACTTTTCTCAACATTCCGTTTTCGGAAAGAAAGTCCGCTCTTCCGTCCCTATACATCACAACTTGCGGATGTTCTGCATTCACGAAATACATTAGACCTGATTCTTCATCCACGATGCCTACTACCATGGAGATCAACATTCTTCCATCAAAGGAAACGAATACACTCTTCAGTTCATGATAACATCTTTTTAGCCAATGTTCCGGGAAGAGTTCCTGCATTTCTAAAGTGTTTTGGGTCCTCGTAACTATAGTTTTAAAGATGGTTCCCATGATGAGAGCTCCGCCGGCACCTTGCATGGATTTACCCATTGCATCACCATTAAAGAAAACTAATACAGGTCTTCCTTTCAATTTTAAGGAATATACCGCACATAAATCCCCGCCCAATTCTCCTTGCCAATTTCTGAATTGGAATCTTTTCTTTTGGCGACAAAGTATTTCCGCTCTTACTATATCACTATGTCCATAGTTTCCGGCCAATGGTTGCATTAGTTGGGAAGTTAGGAAATAATCCCCGTCTTGTTGGTGTTTGAGTTCCTTTATCTCACTTAGGCTTTTTTGGAGATCATTTGTTCTTTGTCGGACCTTCTCCTCGAGACTCGCATTTAACTCTTCCACCTCATTATGAACTCGGACAAAGCGGTTGGCCAATATGAATGCGATTCCTAAAATGAATGCAAGAAAGGTAAAAGGCATGATCAATGCGGAATTAATGAGTCTATTTGTAACTGCATAGTCGTGCACACCGCCTAGAGCGATTAATGCCACTCCACCTAAAAGTAATCTTGCGTCCGAGTTTCCTTTCCAGGCGGATCTTCCCGTAATAAATGAAATATAAGGAAGAACAAAAACTACTGTCAATCCTGCAATGATTGTAAGTAATAAATCTCGAATATACTGATTTACGAATATATCTAGAAAGCCTACTAATCCGTAGAGAGCGGCGGAATAGATGGCGAATTTTGGATGTTTTCCTTGGAAGAATCTTGCAATGAATAAAAGGAGGCTTCCGATGAACATCATCAAGGAGAATTGATCCACCTTGGACTGCAGCTGCCTATGAGAACCGAAAAGTATCTCCGCAGTGGAATTATTGGTTAGATGGAATATTGAGAAGAAGATTGCGAACAATCCGAAATATAAATTGAATATATCACTCGGCCTTCTGACTGCTAAAAGTAGGTGATAGAGTCCAACACTTATATAAACAGCGGCGAGCAGGAATGCGACACTCAACTCTAACCCGAATTTTTTAAAAATGGATTCTGAAAGTCCTAAAGAAACTTTAGGTCCGCTCCAATGAAAAGGTTTCCCTGGGATCTTACAGATCTTTGCATAGATATAATTTTCTCCGCCTGGACGAAATGCACCTGCGGGAAGTACGGATACAATTCTACCGTCTTGTCCGGAGAGATAAGGATCTCTTCTTCCCGTTTTTCCTATCAGGCCTAATTTAGAAGTTTCGTTTAGATAAAATTCTGCAAAGTCCGAACTATGACCTGAGTCGATTGCGACAGAAGTCTGTTGGTTCATCCATGCGCGGACCTTCTCCGGTAGCGCATGACGTATGGAAATACATCCGTCGAAATTTTGATAAACATCATCCGAACTAAAATCAAATGGAACAGTGATCTTAGTTCCTTTTTTGAAATCAGGATTTGTATTATTGTCGGAGATAAATTCCCATTCTCCATTTAAGGATAAAATGGAATCCTCCGCGATCCAGGAAGCTCTCTCACAATTGCCAAAGGAAAAAACTAGGCAGAATATAAGAAGTTTTTGTGAGACAAATCTGTGTAAATTAGATGGAATGATAAATTTCAGTTCGGTCATTAGGAGTTCTAGCAAAAAGTCTGCTGCAGGGTATAATACCCCGATTTATTGGCAAGAGCTAAATCCTAAGACGTAGCGTGATTGTAATTTTCGACCCGGAAAGGTCGGAAAATTATTGAAAACTGAAAATATCTCTTAACGTGAAAATCTTTCGCAGAGTAATTCCACTCTTTTACGCAAAACTTTCGTTTTTGGAAGGTCTGCGGAAAGTCCTTCCAAAGCCAGGAAAAACACCTCAGCTGTTTTCTTGTCTCCTAATATCCGCTCTGCGAACTTGACGATTTGCTTTTCGTATTTCTGGGTGCTTTCCGGAGATAATTTAGAACAGGTTTCATAAAACTCTGCTGTTTTTGGCCTTCCTTCTATTTTAGCCCAAGGCTCTATCAGATTCAATTCACATACACGGATGAGCTTTTCTTTCGGGGAAATATTTTGGTACAAAACTTTCTCCGTTTCATCGTAACTCCCTGCTAGGGTGTAATCGAAAATCCCTTGGAAAAGATCTTCTTTGTTCTTAAATTTTAGATAGAGAAGAGGGCGAGATAGATCTGCCTGTTTGGCCACATCGTCCATGGAAGTTTTGGAATATCCGAATTGGAGAAAACAATATAAGGCAGCATCTAAAATTTCCTTTTTTCTTTCCTCGTCCCCAAGGACTGCCTTTCGGGTCATAAGATTATTTGACAATTTTATAAAAAAATGTCAACTTTATAAAAGTTCTCAGGTCTGAAATGTTGACAATATCGAATGAAATTGTCAAAAATGTAAGAATAAAATCTGTCGGTGATCCCGGGAGATCGTTTCTGAACTAGGATATAAAAACGAATGAAGAATGTGAATCGTTCCCGAAAATGGTTGGTCCCGATACTGATCTTTGTCTTAGCTGGATCCTTTTTTTATACCTGCCAGGCCCTGGGTAAGAAAGCAGAAGGAGAAAGACTCGTCAGGATGCAAGGGTCTCCTCAATGGAAAGAGGGACAATTCGTAAATCCCCAACCTCTGATTAATTATTTCTGGTCAGCCTTAAGAAGTATGTTCAGTCCGAGTCCGGAAGTAAGTCCTAAAGATCCTGTTCCAGTGGTTTATGTGGAAAAATCAAGATTTTCTAAATTACCTGAATCCGGTTTAAGAGTCACATGGTTTGGACATTCTTCTTCTTTGATAGAATTGGATGGAGTTCGGATATTAACTGATCCTGTTTGGTCGGAAAGAACTTCTCCTTCATCTTGGATCGGTCCTAAACGATGGTATCCTCCTTTAATCTCTTTGGAAGATCTTCCTCAGATAGATATTGTTTTAATTTCTCATGACCATTACGATCATATGGATTTCGGGACAATATCTAAACTAAAAGACCGGAACACGTTATTTGTGGTTCCGCTTGGATTGGGAGCGAATCTTTCCTATTGGGGAGTTCCCGAAGAAAAAATCATAGAACTGGATTGGTGGGATACTAAGAAGATCAAGAATTTGGAAATAGTAAGTACACCCGCAAGACATGCTGCAGGAAGATATCTTTTGGACAATGATGAAAAACTTTGGTCCAGTTATGCATTGCTCGGACCTAAACATAGGGTTTATTTTTCCGGAGATACCGGCTTATTTCCTAAAATGAAAGAGATCGGAGAAAAATACGGGCCATTCGATCTAACTATGATTGAAACAGGTCAATACAACCAAGCTTGGCCGGATTGGCATATTGGGCCTGAGCAAGCGGTGATCGCTCATACCCAACTGAAAGGAAAGGTTCTCCTTCCGATCCATTGGGGATTATTTGCTCTTGCGTCTCATGGGTGGACGGAACCTGTGGAAAGAGTTTTAGAAAAATCTAAAGAACTTGCTGTCACTGTGATCACTCCAAAGCCTGGAGAAAGTGTAGAGCCTGATTTACAAAAAGATTATGCAATTTGGTGGCCTAAACTTCCTTATAAGTCCGCCAAAGAAGATCCAATCTTATCTAGTCAGCTGGAAGAAAATACTGCGAGTGCGAGGTAATCAAATGAAATTAAGAGCAATCATTACAGGTTCTACAGGAATGGTGGGAGAAGGGGTTTTGTTGGAATGTTTAGAAGATCCGAATGTCGAAAAGATACTTCTATTGAACAGAAAACCTTATGGGATCAATCATCCAAAGGTGGAGGAAATCATACATTCAGATTTTTCGGATATTTCTTCGATCAAAGATAAATTGAAAGGATATAACGCCTGCTTTTTCTGTTCGGGGGTTTCTTCTATAGGATTAAATGAAGAAGAATTTTTTAAACTCACTTATACATTAACATTGCATGTGGCAAGCACCTTGGCTTCTTTAAATCCTAATATGAGTTTTTCTTATATTTCGGGGGCAGGAACGGATAGCACTGAGAAAGGGAAAACTATGTGGGCGAGGGTAAAAGGTAAAACGGAAAATGATCTATTAAAACTTCCTTTTGCTAAAGTGTATAATTTCCGTCCAGGTTATATGCATCCGACTCCTGGAGCAAAAAACACTTTGTCCGCTTATAAGTATATTGGTTGGTCTTTCCCGGTTTTAAGAACGATTTTCCCAAAACGTGTTTCCACTTTGAAACAACTCGGGCTTGCAATGATCCGTGCGAGTGAGAACGGTTATAGCAAGAATACGATAGAAGTGGAAGATATTTTGGTATTAGCCAATTCCTAAAGTTGAATGGTATACTCTCTGAAAAATTGAAATAGTGAAAAAACAAGGGTTATTTTTTAATTTGAAAATAGCCCTTGTTCTTCGGTAAAATTTTCCGAAAAGCCGGGTTCGGCTATAAGGAATTTTCAAGGCCTATGGAAAACGAAGTTAGAATGAAAAAAGTTTTGGATAATATGCCTATCCTCTTCTTTTCCTTGGATGAGAATCTTAGGCCTGTTTCTTGGAACCATGAATGTGAAAGAGTTTTAGGATTTTCTTCCGAAGAAATTTTGAACGATCCAAACTTCTCCTTTAAAAATTTGATACAGGTAAAAGAAGAAGGAGAATCTTCCGGATTTAATCCAGGGTTTCTGAACTCGGATTTTAAAAATTGGGAATTAGATCTAATCTCTAAGGAAGGAAAATTAAAGTTAGTCTCTCTTTCCAATATTTCTTCAGAATTTCCCCTGTTTGGTTCCACGAATTGGTTTGTGGGAGTGGATATCACAAGGACAAAGGAAATTGAGAGGGAGCTAAAAAGTTCCTTAAAGGAACTTTCCGATTTTCAAACTGCACTTAACGCGGTTTCTATCGTGGCAATCACGGATAAGGCCGGAACAATCATCTATGTGAACCAAAACTTCTGCGATATCAGCGGATATTCTAGGGACGAACTTTTGGGGCATAATCATCGTATCATCAACTCGGGTTATCATCCTAAGGAATTTTTTACAGATCTTTGGAAGACAATTTCCAAAGGAAAAATTTGGAAGGGGGAAATTCAGAACAAAGCAAAAGACGGAAGATATTATTGGGTGGATACGACTATTTCCCCTATTTTGGATAGTAACGGAAAACCTTACCAATATCTGGCTATCCGTAATGATATCACGGAAAGAAAAGAAACGGAAGAGAAGGCTAGGCATGCGGAGAATAATCTGAAGATCCTACAAGATAGGATGAGCCCCCATTTTCTTTTTAATACATTGAGCATTATTCACTCTTATTTGCAGACAAATCCTGGGCTTGCGGATTCCGCCATATTAATGCTTGCTGATAATTATAGATTTTTAATGGATCAGGCAAATCTGCAGCTCGTTCCTTTCGATATAGAATGGGAATTTATGGAAAACTATCTACAATTATTAAAACTCAGATTTTCCGACTTTTTGGAAGTTGAGTCCGAAAAAGAGGGTAATTTTAAACAATGCCAGATTCCACCTTTGACCTTACAACCTCTTGTAGAAAATTCGTATATACATGGTTTAAGAGATCGAAAAGGAAAGGGAAAAATCAGCGTGAAAGCTTCTATCCAAGACGGAAAAACTTTAGTGACTATCCGAGATGATGGGAAAGGATTAAGCGATGCAAATATTCATTCTAGAAGTATTGCAAACATCTCTGAACGTCTGAAATTTTATCTTTACGATTCCGAAGTGAGGATCGAAAATCATCCGGAGGGTGGAGCCATCGTCACGATCGGTTTTAAATCCGCGAAAAATTAGAAACAATGACAGAATGGAGAACACTTATCGTTGAGGACGAAGCGCCTACCAGGGAATTGCTTGTAAATTATTGTTTAGCTCGTCCTGAATTAAAATTAGTAAAAGTAGCCAAAGACGGCGAAGAAGCTTTGGAGTATCTCCAGAACGAAGAATTTCATCTCGCATTTTTAGACATCAATCTTCCCATCCGTTCCGGTTTGGATATTTTAGAAAAACTGGAAAACCCACCTTATATCATATTTATCACTGCGCTAAGAGATAAAGCGATCGAAGCATTCGAATTCGGCGTGATCGACTATCTTCTCAAACCATTTTCTAAAGAGAGATTTTTTAAGGCAGTGGATCGAGCTTTGGAAATCTTGGGAAATGAGGCGGACAAACCTTCCAAGAATGTTTTTAACGAACACGGACTTTTTATTTTAGAAAAGGAAAATCATTTTCTCATTCCTTACGGAGAAATTATTTATATTTCGTCTAGAGATAATTTCAGCGTGGTCCACACGGAAAAAAGGCAATATGTGACTTACAAGTCCTTAAAAAGTCTGGAGCAAAAACTTCCACCTGCTAAGTTTTTACGAATATATAAACAATACATAATCAATCTAGAAAAGTTATCTCATCTACAAAGTGATAATATGGGAAATTATTCCGTTCATTTAAAAGATGAGGACGAAACACAACTTCCGGTTGGAAGGAAGTATATCTCTAAGATTAAAGAACTTCTCTAATTTTTTACCCTGTAATTTTGCCGTTTAAGAACTGATTTCCCCGTATCTCATCTCTGCCATTGACTTAGGAAAAAATTTACTTATCCTTTTTTCCTTCCGGTAAGTTCGGAAAAAGTCCATCAAAAGGAGAAATGTAAGTGGAGAATCAGAACGAACGTTTCGTTAGTCTTCAATTTTTAGGAGGAGTGGGAACTGTTACCGGTTCTAAATACCTTATAAAAGCCTTCGGTAAAACAATCCTTGTCGACTGTGGACTTTTTCAAGGAGAGAAAAAGTTAAGGCTTCTAAACTGGGACTCAGACCAATTTTTCCCAACGGAAATAGATTATATTCTTCTTACACATGGCCATTTAGACCATTGCGGTTACTTGCCGAGAGTAGTTAAAAAGGGATTCAGGGGGAAAATATTCGGTACTAAACCTACATTAGATGTATCGAATATAGTTCTGAAAGATAGTGCAAAATTACAGGAAGAAGATGCTGAACTCGCAAATTCGGGCGGATATTCCAAGCATAAGCCTGCTTTTCCATTATATGATAGCGATGATGCCGAAAAAACGGTCGAACTATTTCATTCAGTAGAATTAGGAGAATGGTTTGATTTAGAACCTAATATACGATTTCGTTTTAGATACAATGGACATATTTTGGGAGCGAGCTTCATTGAGTTGAAACTCGGAAATAAATCCCTTATTTTTTCAGGAGATATCGGAAGAGAAGAGGACCCTCTTTTATTTCCTCCGGAAAAACCGGAAGAAGGAGATATTATCTTAATAGAATCCACTTACGGGAATCGGATACACAGAGGAAATCCGATTAAACGTTTGGCTCAGCTAATTCACGAATTTTCCACTTCCAAAGGAACTATTATCATTCCTTGTTTTGCAGTAGAAAGGATCCAGGCAGTTATGTATTTGATTTGGAAATTGATGAAGGAAGGCGAGATCCCTAATATTCCTGTCTATATGGATTCTCCTATGGGTTCCAAAGTTTTAGATTTATTTAATGTTTATGGCGCTGAATGGCATAAGCTAAAGGAAGAGGAATTATCCGAATTGAAAGAGGATATAATCTGCATCACCGAATCTTTTGAGACCAAAAAAATAGCTAATAAAAAAGGTCCTAAAATTGTGATCGCTGGGAGTGGGATGGCTACGGGAGGTAGAGTTCTTTCCTATTTGGAACATTCCTTAGGAGATCCTAACTCGTTAGTATTATTCGTAGGCTACCAAGCAAGAGAGACCAGAGGCAATAAGTTGCTAAGAGGAGATACTGAGATTAAGATTCGAGGAAAATATCATGAGGTAAGATGTGATGTTCAAAATATAGACGGATTATCCGCTCATGCTGATCAGTCCGAACTTGTCTCTTGGTTATCCAAGATAAAAATAGCTCCTAAACAAGTATTCATTGTTCATGGGGAAGAGGATGCCAGTCGTATCTTGGGAAATCGGATCCGTAAAGTATATGGTTGGGAAACAAAAATCCCTGAGAGAGGGGAAGTTTTCGAATTCGAAGTATAATAATGAGGTTAAGGTCCTGGAATTTTCACCCTGGAAATCCGCAGGAAACCGCCCTAATTGGTAGGATCTCCCGTCGGCCCTTGACCTTTGCTTTATTCTCACTTATGGTAAGACCATCGAGATATAAAAGGGACTTAAACCATGACCAGCGCAGTAAAAATCGCAACCGAAACAAATCGAGTTTTACCAAGGGAAATTTTTCCGAATGAAAATCTTCTCCACCACCATGAAGTTAATTTCACTCGCAAGAAAATTTCCAAAAACGAGATCTTGTTCTCTCAAGGAGAGCAAGCGAACGGATTTTATATAGTAGAGACCGGTTCCATTCGATCATATAGAACTTCCGGTTCCGGGGAAAAACAGCATACATTCAGAATTTATCATCCAGGAAATTGGGTCGGGATTAGAGATGCTGCCATAGGTGGAAATTATCTGCATCATGCGGTTGCACTTGTCGAATCCACAGTTTTATTTGTGGAAGAAGAAGAACTTCGCAGACTTTTAAACTCTGATTCCGAATTTCAAAATTCAGTGTTCAGGCAAGTTACGATAGAAGCGGTGGAATCTGAAAATAAGATCTACTCTTTGGGAACTCGTCAGGTTCATGCAAAACTTTCGGAATTTTTGTTACAATTATCGGAATCCCAGGACTCGGAAGAAGATCTTCCTTTTACTCGTGAAATCATGGCATCTATGATAGGTGTGACTACGGAGACATTAGTTCGCGCCTTAGCAGATTTTAAAAGTAGAGGTTGGGTGGAAATAGATAAAAGAAAAATAGTAATCAAGAATAAAGAGGCACTTCTTCGTTTATTAGATTAAACGTACGATCATTTTTATAATTGAAAATTAAAGTTTTATAAAATGGTCAGGTATGATCTTCAAAATACTCTCGATTTCCAAGTAAATCGGGTTCGCTTGAAAGCAGAACTTTTTATCCCGAGCCAGGCGGTCTTTTTGGCTGTCCTGGTTCTGGATGAGAAAGAAGACAAATTTGCGGATCGATTTTCTAAAATGAGGAATTTTCTTAATGAAAGGGGAGTTGCTACTCTTTTTCTAAAAGGTTTATTGACCCAAGAAGAAAAAGAAATACACGCCAATCGATCCGATATCAATCTTTTATCGGATCGTCTTTCCGAAATCACAAAACAGATTAAAAATATAGAAGGCGCCAATTCTTTAAAAATTTCTTATATAGGTTCTTCTTCCATTGCGGGTAGAATGTTCCGGGCTGCAGGAAGTTCTGACTCTACTGTAGAAAGCCTGATATTGATTGGGAATGGTCTTCAGGAATATGACGGTAAGTTCTTAAATGCTTCCGTGCTGAATATTTTAGGTGAACTCGATTTTGCCGGAAGGATAGTGAATCGTTCTGTTCTTTCTAAGATAGAAACCTTTATTAAGAAAGTATATTTTGTGCCTGGATCTCCCAGTCATTTTGAGGACAATACTAAGTGGTTTTTAGTTTCAGAAGCCATACAAAGATGGTACCGCTTCCCAGAAAAAAGATCCAGAGACTTCTCCGAATTTTAAAAGTTAATGGTGGTGTTGATGATGACTACCTTCTTTCATTGTTTCTCCCGTTTCGGAATGTTGATGAGTATGATTCATTCTGAATAACATTAGAGAGATTGAAAGAAGAATGATCGTAAAACCTGCGAGTTTGAGTTTATCTTTTCCGAACTTTAGCAAGATTATTCTGAATCCTAAGCCGAATCCGAAAAGTAAGGGGAAGGTCCCTAAAAAAAAGAAGAACATACTTAATGCGCCGAATGCAGGTGAGCCGGTTGCAAATGCCATCACGAATGCGGGATATAAGATTCCGCATGGTAAAAACCCGGTTAACATGCCGAAAACAAATCCAATTCCCAATCTGTTGCTTGGGCTTTTGTTTTCCCTCATTTTTAAAAGTTTGGATCCTACTTTAGAAAAAGTTTTGGAGAAAAATCGATTCTGGGTCCAGTCTTTTTGGAATAGAATGGAAACTCCAAAGAGTAAGATAAAACCCACTCCGAACCAGGCAGCGAATTCTTGAGCGGGAAGTAATAGGGAAAAACTTTGATTTGTGATTT
This sequence comes from Leptospira neocaledonica, assembly GCF_002812205.1. Lineage (NCBI taxonomy): Bacteria > Pseudomonadati > Spirochaetota > Leptospiria > Leptospirales > Leptospiraceae > Leptospira > Leptospira neocaledonica. Next base: position 489,556 of record NZ_NPEA01000001.1, on the reverse strand, counting down.
TCCCTAAAAATCCAAAACCTAATCCGATTGAGGAGTAGGAGACTAATCTTCCTAGATTATATAAAATTTGTAATAGAACCGGACTTTCCTTTTTATCAGTCGGAGATAATGATAGGTTCAAGCTTCCCGCCAATGGGCCACACATTCCCAAACAATGGAAGGAGCCTGTTAGACCGTTTAAAAAAGAGCCGAATAAGATAGCGGAAATCAGTTCCATAATAAACTCCTAATTTGGTTTTTCCTGTTTGTCTTCTTCAAATAACATTCTATACTTGGGGCCTTCGATATCTTCGTATTGCCCCGACTTAAGATTGATTAAAAATACATAAAATGCCCCGAAGGAGATCACGAGTGCGATTGGTATAGTTAGATACAAAGCGTTCATGTAAATACCCTATGTTTTAAAGAAATTGAATTTAGGACCACTGTCAGCGAGCTTAATGTCATAAAACCCGCACAGATTACGGGGAGCATGAATCCTCCTGCCGCTAACGGGATCATTATAGAATTATAAATTAAAGAAAGACAAATATTTTGAAGTATGACCCTTCTTGTTTTTTGGGCAATCAATACGGATTTAGGAAGGGAATCTAATCTGTTTTTTACCAATATAATATCCGATTTATCTAAAGAAAGATCGGAGCCCATTCCCATGGAAATTCCCAGATCCGCCTGTGCGATACATGCAGAATCGTTAATCCCGTCTCCCACCATAAGGACCACTTCTCCGGAAGATTGTGCTTCTAAGATCCTTTCTTTTTTTTGGATAGGAGTTAGATTTGCCTTATAATTTCGAATCTCGAGCTCTTTGGAAAGTGTCTCTACCTTGGAAGAAATATCCCCGGAAAGAATTTCCATATTAGAGAAAAATAATTTTAATTCTTTGATGGCCTCTTTTGCCTCTACTCTGGCCTTATCCTTAAATTCCCAAGCGACTAAGGGGATACCATTCTCGGAAAGATGAACCCACCCGTCGTTTTCCGGCCGATTTTCCCAGGCAAAATTTTTTTTTCCGATTCTGTAAGTTTTACCTCGGAATATTGCCTCCATTCCTTCTCCCGGTATTTCTTTGTAGGAGCTCCAACCGCCTGAGGAGATACTCGCGGGACCTCCTCTGAACTTATCGTTGCTAATATTTTCTGAAAACTTTGGAGCATCCGATGCAAAAGTTTCGATAATTGATTTTGCGATTGGATGAGTAGAATTGGATTCTAATCGAATTGCGATCTCTCTGAATTTGGATAGGTTTTCATCTATCACAAAATATTTTTCTGCACTCAATTCCATTTTGCCTGTGGTCAAGGTTCCAGTTTTGTCAAAGAAGATACGGTTTGCTTTTGCTAAAATTTCCACAGACTCCGGATTTTTAACTAGTACACCTTCTTTTGATTGGAGTAAATGGCTGATCACTAGTGCGGCAGGAACGCTTAAGCCCAATGCACAAGGGCAGGCTACAATCAAAACGCTGATCGTATTCAAGATCGCGTCTTCTGTAGAATGAAACTTAAACCAATAGATAAATGTTCCGATTGCAACAAATAATACAACTTTTATGAAAACAGCGGCAAGTTTATCCGTACTTCTTTGGATTTTCGGCTTTGTTAATAAAGAATCTTCTAATATTCTGCCGATCTGAGCGAGTGAACTTTCATTTGTATTTCCTTTTGCTTTGAATTTTATATCCGTGGAAAGTGAAACTGAACCTGCTTTGATCTCCGCTCCTATGGTTTTTCGGATCGGTTTACTTTCTCCGGTCAAAACGGATTCATCAAAAAATGCGGTCTCCGATTCTAAGACCCCGTCTACTGGGGCCTTACTTCCCAAGGATAATTTAATTATATCTCCTTTTTCAATCGAAGAGGAGGACTGTTTGGACCAATTTCCTTTTTTAGAAACTTCGTATTCCTCTGGCAGAAGAGAGAGTAATTCTCCGATTTTTGTTCCTGCTTTGTAGCGGATCATTGCTTCAAAATATTTTCCAAGTAATATGAAGAAGTATATGGTGCAAACAGAGTCGAAATAAACCTCTCCTTTTCCGGAAATGTTTACATAGATACTGTAGAAGTAAGCGAGACTTACCCCTGCGAATAATAATGTATCCATTCCAAGAAGTTTTCTTTTCCAGGATTCGTAGGCTCCTTTCCAGAAAGGATAGCCTGAGTAAAAATAAACTGGGGTAGCAAATATCCAGGAAATATAATGGAATAAATTTTTAATATTTAATTCCATTCCTTCGAAATAACCTGCATAGAGACTGGCAGAGAATAACATGATATTTCCCCAACAGAAACCCGCGACTATCATTCGAGTGCTTAGTTCTTGAAATGGTTTTTCCACCTTGGATTCCGCTTTAAGTGGAGAATACAGTTTGGCCTTGTATCCCAAACTTTCGATTGTTTTGATAATTTTCCCGAGGGTAATCTTAGAAAGATCGAATCCTATTTTAAGTCTTCCTGTTCCAAAATTGATCCTTGCTTCTCGGATCCCTTCTGTTTTAGTGAGAACAGTTTCTATCAACCATACACAGGCAGAACAATGTAGATTTGTAACGGTGATGTATACATTTGAGTCCGAACCATTCTTCTTATCTAAATATTCAGAATATACGGATTCATTGTCCAATTCTTCAGGAGAAAATTGTGGAGCATACGTATCGATCGGTTCTAGGGATTGGGTTCCTCTAATCTGGTAGAATTGATCCAGTCCGTTTTCTAACAATAGATGAGAGATTTCCGCACATCCATTGCAACAATATTCTCTCTCTAATCCTTGTTCCTTTCTGTGTATGGATACCCCTTCTATCTCGGTATTACAATGAAAACATAATGTTTTGTTTTCTAATACTTTCAAGGGGTCACCTTAACGGTTACGGTTTTTTCCAAGGTTCCCTCTGGAATTTTGGCGGAGATTGAAATTCTCCATTCTCCTGGGAAGGGAACAAAGAGTGTTCCTTGGTATTTTCCCGAAGTTCCTTCTTTTAAGGTGATTGTCTCATTAAATTTTTCAGTCGCGGTTTTATCCAATTGGACTTGGATCTGAGCACCTTTGATCTTTTGCCCGTAATGTTTGAATTCCAACTGTAGCTCTTGCTTTCCTGATCGCATTGAATTAGGATTTTGGATCCAATCCGCCTGGAATCCGTAGCCAGCTTCTATCATTTTTCTTTGGGAAAGAATCGACTGTTCATATTTGAGCCCTTTTTCGTAATAATTGGAGTCGATAGCGGGTGTATGGCCAGCTAATGCAAGTTTTACCGTGTAAAATGTAGCTACAAATATTGCCAGAAATGCGATCTTGATCACCCAAAATGCTCTTTTTAAACTAACGTCCATGGACTATCCTCTCATCATTTGGTAATTTCCATCCGGATATAGATACCGGAAGTAGGAACGGAACTGTTTCAGATTTAGAATATTCTAAATCTTGAATATCGATTACTTTTAGCTTGATATCGTGGCTTCTTTTTTTAGAATCCTGCTCCGTTATTTTAAGTTCTATGAATAGCCTGTATCTTTCTTCGGAATCACCCTTTAGCTCTACTATGGCTTGTTCCGTTCCGCCAACGAGTATCTTTCTTTCTCCTTGGAGATCAGAATTTTCTATTTCAAATTTTAGAATTCTATCTTTAGAGGTCAGGTTCTGCATTTGTACTTCGTAAAAGTTACGAACGATCCCATCTTGGATTAACATCGGTTGTATATTTCTGTCCGGAAGAACGGAGAGATAGAGTGGAACTCTGTTTGATAATAAAATTCCAATAGAAGAAATTGTAAGTATTAAGGAAAGTGCATATATAATGGTTCTTGGACGGATCCAACGGATAGAAGATCCTTTTTGGGAGATCTGGTTTTCTGACCAATATCCGATCAGTGTTTTCTTATTTTCCTTGCCCATTTGTTTTGTGCATGCATCTGAACATTTTCCGCAGGCAATACACCAAGGATTTGCTCCGTCTCTAATATCTATTCCTGTGGGACATACTACAAGGCACATATTACAAGCTGTGCAGTCCCCGACCTTTGTTTTCCCCTTTCTTCTAGGCTCTCCTCTTGTGTAATCGTAAGTGATATTAACGGAATGATTGTCCATCATCACTGTTTGGAAACGTGCATACGGACAACCGTATTTACAGAATTGTTCCCGTATGAATGCTATATCTGCATACATCGCGAATGTAAAAAATCCTAAGAATAAAAACCAAGTAGGGAAATCTAAATTAGGATTTTTGAAATATGTGATCATTTGGTATGGATCTGAAAAATAAGAGATCCAAGCGAAAGATGCAGCAAAGCCGACTAAGATCCAAGCTATATGAGTTAAAATTACCAATGCACGGTTTGCGTCTTGTTTTCCATATTTAGAATTTTGGATCCTTCTTCCTATCCAATCAAAAATATCAGAGTAGATTGTTTGAGGACAGGCCCATCCGCACCAGACTCTACCGATTAGAGTAGTAAAGAAGAAGAGGCAAAGTCCTGCTGCGATCAGGAATAAATGAAGAAAGTATCCCTCCTGAGGAATAAAAATATGACCGAATAGAAAAAACTTTCTATCCGGTATATCCAATCGGATAATTTGAAATCCGTCCCAGCGAATCCAAGGAGTTATAAAAAAGAGAAGAACCAAGAATACCTGGACGTAATTTCTGGCGGTCCTTATCTTTCCTTGCATTGGCCTTGAAATGATCATTGCTCCTCCTATTGATTCTCTGAGACGGTTAAACTTATTTGGAAGATTTTAGCTCCGGATTCCTGGAGGCTAACCAAGCAAGCACCTGGTAAACTTTTTCGGAACCTAATGAATTCTCATGCGCAGGCATTGGTCCCCTGCCTGACTTTGTCCTTTCTACGGAAATTCCTTTCATTACGGTTGCATAAAGTTCTAAATCTGTATTTCCATGTAACCACTCTTTATCCATAAGGTTTGGGCCTACTAAACCTTCTCCCGTTGGGCCATGGCAGGCGACACAATAGGTTTGGAATGTTTTCTGTCCGATACTGATAGCGTCTTGATTTCCTCTGAAAGGATTAGAGCCATCAGTGGACTCAACTGCAACGTTACGATTCGGAAATTCTTTTTCGTATTCTTGGATCTGGGCCGCGTAATACTCGCTTGTTCCCCAGTTGGAAAATCCGTGGAAATATACTGCGTAAATCCCGGAAAAAATGATACATCCTAAGAAAACCCATTTCCACCATTCCGGAAGAGGATTATCTGCCTGTCTGATCCCGTCGAATTCCTTGTTTGGGTCGCTCATTTTAATCCTCCTCCAGCATTCTAAATTTAGGTTTTTCCATTCTTTCCTTTCTTGAGCTTCGATATACGTATAAGATAATCGTAAATATGGAAAGGACCAGAATCGGAAGTCTTAAAGATTTATAAATTTGTAATGTATCTAGATCCATTGTTACCTCACTGTAAACTTTTGGACAATTCGGCGGTATCTCTTCCTAATTTCAGCAGGTAGGCGATGAGAGCATCGCCGGCGGTTTTTCCTGCCAATAGAGTAGGAGCGGAGCTGATATCTTCTTCCGTGTAGGGAACTCCGATCTTTTGGAGGCCTCTCATATGATCAGCGATCTTTGAAGCATCAATGATAGAAGACTCTTCGAATAACCAAGGATAAGCAGGCATGATAGAACCTTTGGCTGTATCTCTAGGATTGATCAAATGTGTCTTATGCCATTCTGCAGAAGATTGGATCTGAGATTCGTGAGCCAGATCAGGTCCTGTTCTTTTGGATCCCCATAAGAATGGGTGATCGTAAACATATTCTCCCGCTTTGGAATATCCGTCTTTTCCGTAAGAATGCTGAGGGTCGAAACGATCCACTTCCCATTTGAAAGGTCGAATCATCTGAGTGTGGCAGTTATTACATCCTTCTTTCTGATAAACATCTCTTCCTGCTAGTTCTAACGCGTTATACGGCTTTACGTTCTGGATAGGTTCAGCGGTTTTTGTAAGAAAAAACGGCGGGACCAGCTCAAATAATCCTCCGATCAAGATAGCGATCGTAGTGTATAAAGTGAATTTTACTCCATGTTTTTCCCACTGGTCCGTAAAACCGGAGAACCAATCCAATAATTTGTCGAACCAATTCATGCAGTTTTCCCCTCTTTTAATCCGATCCTTGGATCGATTTCCTTATATCCGGAGCCTGAGTTTATAATGGTGCGGACAACATTATAAATCATTAATACAACTCCTGATAGATAGAGTCCCCCGCCGATCCCCCTAAATAATCTGTAAGGTTTTAATGTTTCCGTGATCTGAACCCAATTCGGGAATTTTAAGGAGCCTGTTTCGTCTACCGCTCTCCACATGGATCCTTCGCTGATTCCGGATACCCACATGGATACGATATACAATAAGATACCGAGTGTAGCGATCCAGAAATGAACGTTAGCCAATCTTTCGGAGAATAGATTTGTATCCCATAATCTTGGAACTAAGTAGTAAATCGCCGCAAACGACATCATTCCTACCCAACCTAGAGTTCCTCCATGAACGTGACCGATGATCCAATCCGTATTATGACCTAAACCGCTAACTGCTCTGATAGAAAGAAGTGGGCCTTCAAATGTGGACATACCGTAGAATGTGAGCCCGACTAAAAGCATCTTTAAGGTTGCATCCGTTTTGATCTTTTCCTTGGCCTGAGTTAAGGTCAAAAATCCGTTCAACATCCCTCCCCAAGAAGGCATCCATAACATGATACTGAATACCATACCCGTGGTTTGTAACCAATCTGGAAGAGGAGAGTAAAGTAAATGGTGAGGGCCTGCCCAAATGTACAGGAAGATCAAACTCCAGAAATGAATGATAGATAGTCTGTGACTGTAGATAGGTTGTTTGATATGTTTAGGAAGATAATAATACATCATCCCTAAGAATGGAGTGGTGAGAACGAATGCCACAGCATTATGCCCATACCACCATTGTATGTTTGCGTCATACACTCCCGAATAAACGGAATAGGATTTGATCCAACTTACCGGAATAGAAAGGTTATTTACAATAAATAAGATCGGGATGGTCACCCATGAAGCGATATAAAACCATATCGCTGCATAAAGTTGTTTTTCCTGGCGGGTGAAGATGGTCCCGAAATAATTAATCAAGAACACTACAAACCAAACTACGATCAAAAGATCCAATGGCCATTCTAACTCAGCGTATTCTTTGGATTGGTTTAAGCCCAAAGGTAGAGTGATTGCAGCTGCTACAATCGAAAGGTTGTATAAGAATAAATGAAGATTAGAAAGTTTATCACTCCAAATTCTCACTCTACAAAGTCTTTGCACCGTGTGATAGCCTGTTGCAAATACGATACTCAATGCAAATCCGAAAATCGCTGCGTTCGTATGTAAGGGTCTCAGCCTGCCGAATGTGAAGTATGGTCCGAAATTTAATTCGGGATACACCATTTGGAAAGCGATCCATACTCCCACAAGCATGGAAGCCAGACCCCAGACCAGTCCCGATATCAAAAATCCTTTGACGATCGTATCGTTATATTTTTGTTCTGAAGAACTCATTCTTGATCTCTCCGGTTTTTCCGTGAAGGATAATTCCACATTTAGATTGGAATGTCGAAAGGCAAGGAATCCGACTTCTTCTTCCCTCAAAACGGCCTTGATAATTGTCAATTGGAGAAAGGTGAGCTGATTGTTATTGTTTATGAATTATTGTATAATAAAAATATAATATGATGTGAATGTATGTGGAGTTAGGATTTTGAGAATTAGAATCCTTTGAATCTTTCGAATGCCTCTCTTTCCAAGGATTCTCTATGATTCGGATGAGCAATTTCTGTAAGTAGTTTCGCTCTTTGTTTTAGATTTTTGCCGTAAAGATCTGCGATCCCGTATTCAGTAATTACATAATGAACATTTGCTCTGGTGGTGGTTACGCTTGCACCGGGTTGTAGAATAGGAACGATCCTGGATTTTCCATGAGAGGTCACAGAGGGAAGTGCAATGATCGGCTTTCCTCCTTCCGAAAGAGAAGCGCCTCGGATAAAATCCATCTGTCCTCCCACACCGGAATATTGTCTGGTCCCGATTGAATCCGCACATACTTGGCCGGTAAGATCTACTTCGATTGCAGAGTTGATCGCTGTTACTTTTGGGTTTTTGCGGATATTTGCAGTATCGTTGATATAACCTATATCTAAAAATACAACTTCAGGATTATCATCCACAAAATCGTAAAGTTTTCTGGTTCCCATCACGAAACCCGTTACTATTTTTCCTGGATGAATTCTTTTGTTTTTGCCTGTGATAATTCCTTTTTCCACCAAAGGAATTACACCATCCGAAAACATTTCGGTATGAATTCCTAAATCTTTATGATTTTGTAAACAAGACAGAACCGCATCTGGAATGGCTCCAATCCCCATTTGCAGAGTTGCTCCGTCTTCTACAAGACCCGCAATATATTCACCGATCTTAGCTTCTACCTCGTTCGGTTCTGCATGTTTTGCCTCCAATAATGGAATATTACCTTCTACTAATTTATGGATTTTGTTTATATGAACGATTCCGTCCCCGTGGGTTCTGGGCATAAAATGGTTCACCTGAGCAATCACAAGATTGGCTGAATCAACGGCGGCCTTGCTCGTATCCACCGAAACTCCCAAAGAACAAAACCCATGTTTGTCAGGAGGAGAAACTGTGATAAGGGCAACATCTAATGGAAGTATCTTTTTTCTGAATAAAGAAGGGCATTCGCTTAAGAAGATAGGAAGATAATCCGCTCTTCCTTCCTTGACTGCTTCTCTCATGTTTGCACCCACGAATAATGCATTTGTATGAAAAGAAGTCTCCATTCCATTTTGTGCATACGGGACTTCTCCTTCCGTATGAATATGAACGATCTCAATATTTTGTAATTCCGATGCTCTGGCGCTCAATGCTTCGATTAAAAGTTTGGGAGCAGCATATACACTGTGGATAAAAACCCTTTGGTCATTTTTGATCTCTAAAACTGCTTCTTTCGGTGAAACAAAATGGTAATCCATATTGGAATAATTTTCCGATTTTTGCGGAATAGAAGTCAAGGGACAAAATTAAGTAGAATGTATTGATATTTCATAACTTTTGCATTTCGAACTATTAAAAGAAGAAGGTCCTCTGGATCCGTGATCCCTAGAATAAGGGAGAATTTTCCTCCTTCTATTTCTTTACTGAATACTCATTTGGAATATTAAAAAGGTTTATAAATCTGGAATGGTCTGAAGAATCAGTGTAGATGGTTTCCATTTTCTCTCAAAAATTTCCAGGAGTTTTACTGATCTCAATCCTAATTTTCAGTTTGGGATGTGGCACTGAATCTTCTAAGAAAAAACCAAGAGTAGAAAATGGAATATTGGACTTAAGCAAGGATTGGGATTTCGGAAAGGAAGAACCTCTAAGTATAGAGGGTGATTGGGCATTTTATTGGTCCCAATTATTTTCGGAGATCAAAAATCCATTAAAGGCCGATCTGGATCCTTCTCAAAAATCAAAAGAGCAAATCAAATTCGGAGATGTTCCGAATGTTTGGAATGAAAACAAGGACCAAAAGTATCCTGGTTTCGGATATGCAACATACAAGGTGCTCGTTCGTTTAGAAAAACCAGAAACAGATATGGCAATCAAGATGTTGGAGGCCTCAACATCTTATACACTTTATGTAAATGGAAAAAAAGTAATCTCCAGTGGAGAAGTTGGAAAAACCCCTGAGACAAGTAAACCTTTATACAGACCAGGAGTTAGTGAGATATTTGACTTAGGAACAGAGAACGAAATTGCGATAGAGATTTCCAATTTTTCACATTTTAAAGGAGGCCCTTGGGCAAAGATCTTTATAGGAAAAAGAAAAGATCTGGTTACTATACGCCAAAGTAATGTCAGATTAGACTTGTTCGTAGGCGGAGGACTTTTTGTTTTAGGTCTTTACCACCTAAGTTTATTCGCCTTTTTAAGGAGAGAAACCTCCACGTTATATTATGGAATTCTAACGATCTGTTCGACCATTCGGATTTTGATAACGGGAGAAAGAATCTTATATTCTATTTTTCCTCATTTTGATTTCGAATGGGGATATAGATTGGAATTAATATCCAGCTTTTTGATCGCCATATTCTTTCCATTATTTATCCGAACTTTGTACCCTGATGAGATAAACAAAAAAGTTATTCGGTTTTTAATTAGTATTGTTGTCGGACTTTCTTTGATCGTACTATTCACTCCTTTGGTCATATATTCCAAGACCATTTCTATTTTTGGGATTTTAGTAACTATAGCCTGCTTTTATCTAGTATACGTTTTTTGGAAAGCGATGCAGAATAAGAAGTTAGGAGCAGACGTAGGCTTATTCTTTTTCCTTCTGTTTTTCGCAGTAGTGACCAATGATATCTTGTATGCGAACATGATCATAAATACTGCATACTTCTCATCGTATGGAGTAGCTTCCTTTTTTGTAGCTCAGGCATTTATGGTTTCTCAAAGATTTACAAGTGCCTATAAACTTTCAGAAAAATTGGCATATGATCTAAAAGAATCCAACCAAAGATTAATCTCTTTGGATAAACTCAAGGATGAGTTCTTGGCGAATACTTCTCATGAACTGAGAACTCCTTTGCAAGGGATAATTGGGATTGCAGATTCTTTGAAAAGAGGAGTGGTCGGCCCATTGTCCGAATCCATTACGAGACAATTGGGAATGATTGTAACAAGTGGACAACGGCTTTCTAGTTTAGTAAATGATATTATAGATTTTTCTAAATTAAAACATAAAGATTTAAATCTAAATTTAAGAGCCGTAGATTTGTACCAAGCGGTAAATTTTACTCTGGAATTGAATAGGATCTCTACCGATCCAACTAAAATTAAATTAGTAAATGCAATCTTGCCAGAATTTCCCGATTTGCTCGCGGATGAAAATCGACTGCAACAAATCCTTCAGAATTTAGTGAGTAATGCAATCAAGTTTACCGAGAAGGGAGAGATCGTTGTCAGCGCTCGTATCAAGGCGCTTGGAATTGCGGAGATCAGTGTAAAAGATACTGGGATAGGAATAGATCCAAGAGAACACCAAAAGATATTCGAATTTTTCGAGCAGGTAGAAAGGGGAGACTCCAAAAATAGTTCGGGTGCAGGGCTTGGGCTTTCGATCAGTAGGGCATTGGTTGCGTTACACGGGGGAGAAATTGGAGTAGAATCCAGTCCAGAACAAGGTTCTCGTTTTCATTTTACCATTCCTTTGGTGTCTGGAAAAATTCCTAAATCGGATGGAAAGGAATTAAAAAATTATAAAGAAGGAAACAACCCAGGTTCGACCGTGGCTTTTCAAAATGAGTCTTCCGATTCTGAGAAGAATGCTAGGATTTTGGTAGTGGACGACGAACCAGTAAACTTGCAAGTAATACAAAACTATCTGTCTTTGAGAAATATTTCCTCAGTCACTGCAAAAAGTGGAATGGAGGCATTAGAAATATTACAAAAAGATAAGGCTTTCGATGTTGTTATTTTGGATGTGATGATGCCTAAGATGTCAGGTCTAGACACAGCCCGGGAAATCCGTAAAACACTTAGCACACTTGAACTTCCTATTCTGATGTTGACTGCAAAAAATCAAGATAAGGATTTGATGGCTGCATTGAATAACGGTGCGAATGATTATCTACTCAAACCTTTCGATTTTGAGGAATTGATCTTAAGGATCAATAATTTGCTCGCTCTTGCAGACGGTCATAAAAGCCGTTTAAACCAGGAGAATGAGAAGAGAGAAGCTGTGAACTATGTAAGGCAAAGGATTAATATTGACTTACACGACCATTTGGGTGGAAAACTTACAGATCTAAAGTTTTTATCTGAAGAATTATTATCTCAAAATCAAGAAGACAAACCAATCTTCAAAAAGATCAATGAAGCGGTGAATCAATCCATTCATATACTTAGAGAACAAATGTTGAAGATAGAAGATCTGGGTTTATTGTCCAAAAATTTTATCACAGGTATTAATTTAGTTTTACTCAGACGATATTCTGATGTGGAAAGGGACTTAGAATTCGAATGCCAAGAAGAACTTCTTCAATTTTTTGAAGAGGAAAGAAAAGAAACTTCGATCATTGAACTTTATAGTATTGTAAACGAGATAACGAATAACGATCTAAAATATGGACAGGGAGTAGCCAAATGGAATTTCTATTTGGAAAACGGGAGCATAGTCACCGAAATGAACGTGGAATCTTCTTATCATTTGAAAAAACATAAAACAGGAAGAGGAACCGAAAATCTGATCTATAGGATCTCGGGTCTTGGTGGAAAGGTGGAAATGTCCTTAGTCGAAAACATATATAAGATAAAAATAAATATCCCGATCGGAAATTTTTCCGTAAAATAAATAAGGTGTGAATACGGTTATGAAAAATTCGGAAATCAAAGTTGGAATCGTAGAAAACGACGAAAGTTTTAAGAATCAGATCCTAAAGACTCTGGAATCCATTCCCGAGATAGACGGAGTATTCCATTGGGAATCCGCTGAATCCTTTTGGGAGGATGAAAAGGGAAGGTCCTTGGATATAATTTTTCTGGATATCATGCTGTCCGGAATGAACGGAGTGGAACTTGCAGGAAAAATTTCCGCGAGAGATCCTGAAATCTCTAAAATAATGCTCTCTAATATGAATTCCGACGAGCTAATTTATGAATCCTTAAAGAATGGCGCCATCGGTTATATCTTAAAATCGGAATTAAAAGATATTGCGGACGTTGTGGATACGGTCTTGAAAGGAGGAGCGATCATTACTCCTACTATCGCGTTCCGCGTGTTGAATAGTTTTAAACAAAAAGATTATTCGGGAGAATTTAAGCTGACTCCTAAAGAAAAACAAATCTTGGACGAGATGGTAAAAGGAAAGACAATCGGAAGAGTTGCGGAATTCCTAAAAGTCAGCAAATACACAGTCCAACACCATGTGAAGAATATATATAAAAAATTGAATGTACATAATAGGGCCGAATTGGTAAGAAAGGCGAGTGATATAGGTTTATTGCCTTAATTGGCCTTACAATTCCTGCTTTAATGTAGTTGCGCCTTGGGACGTTTTTCGTCCTTTCCCCATTCGTTCCAAGAGCCGTCATAGACGGGAATATTCTCTATTCCTAAAATTCCGAGAGCCGTGACTACTACAGTCGCGGAAACTCCTCCATTACAGTAACAGATAATATTTTTCGGAAGAGAATCCGTATCCACTCCTGCTTTTTTAAAAGAATTCTTTAATCCTTCTTTAGAGAGAAATTTGCCTGTCTCCGGATCCGTTAAACTTGTATGAGGAATATTGATTGCCCCGGGAATAAAACCTTTTGCATAAACTTCCGGGCGTCGACCGTCTAGTAGTAAAGTTTCCGAAGATCTGAACTGCACCTGATCTGCATTTCGTTTTAGTTCAGGATGGGGAACAGCTATAAAATCCTTTCTTTCATATTTAGGAAGATTGGAATCAACTGGTTTTCCTTCTTTAACCCAGTTAGCAAAACCTCCATCTAAGATTAGTCCCTTATTATACCCGTAATATCTGAGAGCCCAGGCTAAACGACTGGAAAACATCCGATTATGATCATCGTAGGCAACCACGACGGTTTCATTAGAAATACCTAATGTGCTCATCAGTTCGGAGAATTTTTCAGGTGGTGCGATATTTACCGGAACAGAATCGTTCAGGTCCACTATATCCTTGGTCCAATCTATAAAAACTGCTCCTGGGATATGACTTTTTAGATAAAGTTCCGGTTCGGAATGGTATCTGGGCTCAGAATGTTCCACTCTTCCACGTATATCCACGATCCTAATATTCGGATCAGATAGACGTTCAAAAAGCCAGTCGGAACTAACGATCATAAGGAATCTAGTTTAGGTTTTAAAACCCTTTTCCCCCAAAGCCCCACGGTAGTAGGCGTAGTTGTTTCTGAGCTACGTATTCCTTCCACTTCTCTAGGAAGATGCATGGAGCGGTAGATATCAGTATAACCTTCTGCGGCAGCTTTTGTCACACCTTTTGCGATCAAGTCCTTGTAAAAATTTTCCAGGCTTATATAATTATACTTTAATGTAGTTCCGATCGCATCATTTAAACTTTTTGTAGCCGCCTCGAAGGTCAGATCTTCGCCTCCATGCAAAATATGGATCTTCTTCCCTTTCCAGTTCTTATTTAAAAGATAATCTGCGGCCACATCTGCAATATCCGAAGTAGCAATAAATGCGACCTCTCTATCGGGCGGAATAGGGAAGGTAATCGTCCCTTTGAACTTGAGTTCTGAAATTTGAGGAAGAAGATTTTCCAAAAAGAAACCGGGACGAAGATGAACCACATTCGCATCCGTTTCGTTAAGAAATTCCTCCACATGAACGATTCCGTCTGCAACACCTGCTTCTACCACTTCCGGAATGATCGTGGAAATATTTACCACATATTCTATCCGGTTCTTTTGGACTGCGTTAGCAACACTCTTTCCATAAAGACGATACCAACCATGTACATCTTCCGCCTTTTTGTTACCCGGGTTTAACCAGTAGATTGCTTCCGTTCCTTTAGTAGCTTCTAAGATAAAATTCGCATCCTCTAAGGCGCCTTGGCGAATTGTCACTCTTTCCCGAATTGTTGGTTCTAATTTCTGGGGACTTCTGGTCAGGACGGTAATATTTTTGCCCGATTCCAAAAGTTTTGGTAGAAGAAATTTACCGATATTTCCTGTAGGAACTGCAACAGTTACACTCATGCGGAAATTGTGCTCAGTTCATCCAAGAAGGCCACGGCAAAACTTCCTGTACCTGAAGATCTTTCAGCAGCTCTGGAACCTGCAATTGCAAAAACGGCGGATGCAGAAACCGAGGCACGTAATGCGTCTTTTTGGACACCTAAGAAGGATGCAATCAATGCTCCTAAAGAACATCCAACTCCGGTAACCTTGGTCATCAAAATATGACCACCGGGAACCGCTACGGTCTCTTTTCCATCGGTAATATAATCTACTTCTCCGCTAATCGCGATTACTGCTCCGGTGCTGATTGCTAATTCTTTTGCAAGAGGAAGTGCATCGGAAGAAGCAGCGGTAGAATCCACACCCTTTCCGCCGCCTACAGCGCCAGCCAGTGCCAATATCTCGGAAGCATTTCCTCGAATCACGGTAGGTTTATGTTGTAAAAGATCTTTTGCAATTTCAGTTCGGTATCTAAGGGCACCTACTGCAACTGGATCTAAAACCCAAGGAGTTCCCGCTTTTTGGGCTGCGATTGCAGCGGCTTTAATCGACTTTGCATCAAAACTATTTATTGTTCCTACATTGATCAGCACCCCACCTGCAATCGCGGCGAAATCGGAAACTTCTTCTTCTGCAATGACCATAGCAGGAGAAGCGCCCGCGGCCAGAAGAACGTTCGCAGTCCAATTCGTAACTACAATATTGGTTAGTACATGAGTAAGAGGTGCATGTTTACGGACTTCCGCCAGGTCGGAGACTACGTCGGAAGAGGGCCAGGTTTTTTGGGTCAAAGAAGCGGTTGTCATATTTTATTCTCCTAATATAATGAAAACTTAAAGTTAAATCTATCTATTCTTTCAGTAAGCTTAGTGCGAGAAGTTGTGGAAGTTCTCCTTGTCCACCTTCTACCACCCTTACCAATTTAAAACCTGCGGATAAGAAAGTGTTAATTACATCGGAGACGGGCCTATGCCAAGCTCCTACCTTGCTCCTCACTGTTCCTTTCAAAAGATTCGGTTCCACGAATTGAGACTGATTATATCCCGGTTTTTGAAGAATTTCACCTTGAGAAAGTGGTTCTGAATAAGCCCCGTAAAAGCATGGATGAACACCAATGTCCACGTATCTTCCACCTGGAGAAAGAACTCTGTAAATTTCCTTGGCGGATCTTTCCAGATTTTCCCAATCGGTCGTTGTAAACGTGCTATAAGCAAGGCAAACGGAATGATCCGAAATAGGAAGATCCGCAGAGTCCCCCAAAACTACAGGAAGCCTTTTGGCCGCGATCCTCAATTGGTCTTTGGAAAGATCCACACCGATAGGAGTATATCCCAATTCCTTAGTAATATCTGCGGCAAGTCCTGTGCCACAACCAATATCTAACACGATACCTTCTCCTTTACCAAGTAAGGATTTCAGGATAGAATATGCGGAGTTTGCCAGTTCTCCCCGATTATTTTGGTCTTGCATAATAGAATCGTACCATTCAGCCAAACCTTCGTAACGTGCTTCCGATCCCAAAAATTTACTTTGGATGGCGTTTTGTTTGGTTAGGTGAAAGAAACCATTTAAAAAAGGGTAATCTAAACCCAGGCGGGGGTTATGGACCACCCGCTTTTCCTGATCCCAGACCAAACTTCCTTTATCAGATGGATCAGCTATTATATTATGCAATATATCTAACATATTGAATATTAATATTATATAGCAGATGTTGTGTTTTTGTGAGAAGGAGTCAAACTTTTTTTAGAATAGAAACGAATAAAGAAGAAGTTGGGAAAGTAAGAGTCTGCCCGAGAGGAATTCGGTTTAGTGTATCTTAATTAAGCACGCATAACGTTATTTTTTAGATACGTTATGATATTCTATCTTGGGATATAAGATAGATCCATACTTATTATCTGCTATGCGGGCTTCAAGGGCTTAGTCCTTAAGAGACTCATGGTATTTGGTCGGGAACTTAACAGTTATCAAAACTTTTTTTGCGATTTTTTTTGAATTCGTAAGACATAGTGTAAGGATTTTTTATAAGATCCGTCTACATAAGTAATCACTCTTATCTAGTTTTCATTAGGGAGGAATAATGAAAGGAAGGATTGCCGGCATCAATGAGAAGTCGAACAAAATGATTATACTAACCGAACACGGATACACTTTCGGGATCGGTAACGTGGAATACATGCAATTAGATCATGTAATTACCGGTGAGTTGAGAAGTAGCGGGACAGAAATCCTTACTAATATGACTTCCGGAGACGACTTCGTATTAGATATAGAAGCATACGATTGTTCCAAAGAAATCGCACTCACTCTATTGAACGCTGAATAATTTCAGATCTATTTTTATCTTTCTAATAATAGCGAATAACGTAAAAATCCGAAGTCGGAATGATCCGACTTCGGAGAAAAATTATCTTCCGTATTTTGCGGTTAATTTTCCTTCTGCAAGTTTTAGGGAATTGATATAAAACCCAACTAATGCACCAGACGCTTCACCATCCAAATCGATCTTATCCTTTAAGGCGAATACTTTGAAGATATAACGATGAGGTTTATCTCCTTTAGGAGGGCAGGGACCGCCATATCCAGGTTTACCGAAATCGGTCCTTCCTTGGACTGCACCGGCAGGAAGAGGCCCTTTATCGTTTCCAGCTTTTGCAGGGAGACTTGTGACACTTGCTGGAATATTGATCACAGTCCAGTGCCACCATCCACTTCCGGTAGGAGCATCCGGATCATAAGCTGTCACTGCAAAAAATTTGGTTTCCTTAGGAGCGCCTGACCATTGTAAGTCGGGAGAATTATTTTCTCCGGAACATCCGAATCCAGAAAACACATGAGCGTTGGTGATTGTTCCTCCTTCTTTGAGGGCAGAGCTAGTGACTTTCAGGTCCCCAGCAAATGCAGATCCAGCAAAGAATAAAACACAAAGCAATATACCGTTCTGAAACGATAGGAATCTCTTCATAAAACCTCCGAGTTCTTAGCGCTGCAGAATAACACCGGAAGTTCAAATCTGCATTCCAAATTTATGAAAAAAGTGGTCTTATGTCCGGACCCGATCAAGGATTGTGCCGTTCCGATCACGGCTGGCTTCTCTTCTCAACATTGTGGGAGAATATCCGAATCTATCCCGGAATCTCACCGCAAATCTGGAAGCTGAGTCGTAACCTGCCTCCCTTGCGATCTCTCCTATGGATCTGTCCGTTGCCTGTAATAGGGAAAGAGCCAATGACATTCTGACATCGATTAGTATTTCCGAAAAAGAAGAAAGTTCGGAAGAAAGTCTTCTTCTCAGGGTAGCCTCACTCATTTCCAGACGATCTGCAATTTCCAAGGCCGACCAATCTTTGCCAGGATTTGAACTCAGAAAAGAACGGACCTTTTTAGAGGTGTTTTCGGGAGAAGGTACTTTAAACTTTCTTCCATATTCTCCTAACCATATCAATATTTCTGTTGCCCTATGGATAGCAACCTGATCGGAAATTATTTTGTCCGTGGTTATAGATTCTGTGGCGAGTCGAAATGCATCCGAAAATCCGGAAGTAATATTAGAAAAAATAAATGCTGTTTCGATATCTTTCAGAGTCTGAAGGTTGGAATTGTAATTTTGAATCACGTTCGGATGGAATGCAATCCAAGCCGCTTCGAACTCTCCCGCATCCGGCCGATTAATTACATCGAATGCCTGGCCACCTGCAATCGCCACCGCTTCTCCCGATTTTATATCCAATTCTAGATCATTCTGTTTTAAACTTTTGATCCCTTTTTTAACGAATACCAGTGTGGGTAGATCAGTTATCACTCTGGAAAGGTATAGTTCTCTTTTTTGGATCACTGTGGCGGCAATTCCGACCCCGTCTTTGGAAATAATGGAACGTTTCATAGGCTTTTTGGAGTTTTGTCTTAGACTGGCTATTTATAGAGTATTTGCAAGATTTTTGTTTTTTGCTTTTCGTATTTTTAGGTTTAGTTACTGTTTAGCTCGATTATGAAATTCTATTTGTTTCTCTTTTCGATCATATTAAGTTTTTATTATTGCGCAAGCGTTGAATACAGGGACCCGGGCGAAGCAGAAGGTACAAAACAATGGGGGGTAAGGGAAGTTAGAGAGACCGTGCAGAATATGAGCGGTTCCATTTCCGATTTTTATAAAAAGGACTCTATTAAGGGTTATATAGAACTACAAAAATTCAAGAACAATACTTCCGAACATATTGATACTAAAATTATAGCTAATGAGATCGTTACGAACTTAACCTCTTATAAAATCCCCTTTGTAGATACATCTCAAAGAAAAGCATCCTTGGATGAGATCAGTCTAAATAAGACAGGAATCACTTCTTCTGAAGCTAAATTGGATTTTGGAAAATTAAAATCTCCCAGTTATCGTTTGAGTGGGGAACTAAACGATTTAGTTAATTATGAAAAAGGAAAAAAGATCCAATATATCTTAATTACACTTCGTTTGACGAGTGTAGAATCGAATGAGATTGTATGGCAAGCGGACAAAAAATTCCTGAAAATAAGTGATACGGAAGGTTACGGATTTTAGTCTTCTTTAGTATCCGGATAAAAACCTATAGTCACTGGAATTTTTCCGAAACTAGTGATTTGTAAAATTTGTTTTCCAGATCGTTTATCTAATATTTTAGGAAATCTTAAATTACTTCTGGAAGATCCAAACCAAAGATATTCGGGTAAAAAACGAACAAACCTATAATTAGGGGAAACATCTAAATCTTCGGCAAATTCTTTTTTAGATGTTTGGATAGCACGATCGATCATTTCTGCCGCTAGTTTCATTCCAGAGATTGCGATAATAACTCCTGCACCTCCGATCTCCGCTGAATTTGCCTGAACACCTAGATACGCGACACCTGCCCCAAGAGCGACGATAACACTTCCTACAAGAATACTTCCGGTGACTTTTCCTGCTAAGATAGAAGCTTGCTTAGTTGTACTAACAGTGACCAATTGAAAATATTTAGAATCATCTATGATCTCATGAATCGAATTATCCCGGTCCAGATGTCTTTGATACCAATTTTGAGTGGATGGACTTAAATATAATTTGTCTTGGTTGCCATCCAAGTCAGACCAAGAAAGTTCGCTTCTTTCTCCTGTAAATTTAAAGCCTAACTTTCTCAATCCTCTCACAAAATTTAAATTTGTCTCAGGATCCATAAAAGGTTCAGGTCCAGGGCCTCCAAAAATCAAAAAGATATTTTTGGGAGATTGGTCGGAGAATGCATATTGTCTTAGCCAAGAAGATTTAGGAGAAAGTTTTAAGGCTGCTCGCAGATCAATTTTTGCTTCTTGCCACTCTCCGCATGCAATCCAAAGAGAAGCGAGTAATATCCGCAAGTTGGGATCATCGAATTGGCCTTCTGCGCTCCATTCTCCGTTTAATAAATTAGAGGCATATCTTGCTTCCACTAACGCTTCTTCGTATTGTTCTTTCTTTGCATGATAAAAGCCTAAAAGTATATGAAGAAAAATGACTTCCGCTTCGGATGCATAATAACCTTCCGGAGTTTCAGAGTAGAAAAAAGAACGTAATTCTCTGCTTGCACTGAATCTAAGTCTGGATTTGTTTTCTTCAGCTAGGTCTTGTAATCTGGAAAAATCCTTTTCTTGGGTAAAAAGTCCGATGATGGCCTTTTCAAGAACTGTGATAAGGCTTCCCTTTTCCCCGGAAGGAAAGTGATCTAAGGCTGATTTTGGATTTCCATTGGACCATTCTTTTTTTGTCGGAATATAATCTTCTCTTTTTAAGAGGGAAGAACAGGAAACACAAAGAGACAAAAGTATAAGCAGAATACCGCTTAATTTCCGGAAATTTTTCACCATAGAGTAATTAGGATTAATAAGTTAAGAAATAGTATATGGGAACTAAAAAAAGTTCGGGAAATTTTTATTTTCGCGTTTTCTTTCGCTTAAAGGAGATACATTTTATGGAATAAACTGTCCTAAATTTCCATCGAAGTGGATTCATTATATCGTTTGGAATTTTCTTTTCGCTTTATTGTACTTTTGCTCTTCTGATTTCATTGTGTGCTTCCTATCTTTATTAATTTCCCAAAAGAATAAAAAAGTATTTCCCAATTTTGTTACTTATCGAATACCAACAGGAACGAATGTTTCGATCTATTTTAGTACATTTAATTTGTTTAATATTCCTATAATTAATTAAAGTATATTAAACAGGGTATTTTCGACAACAGAATCCTTTTATTCGTTTCTAAGCGATAATAAACATACGGATCGAAACGTTCAGCTAATCAGGAGTTTTTAACATGGCTGAAAACAGCATTCCTCAACATTCTTTGGGCGATAACGCCGCCCGTAAGCTTGCGAATACAACTAAAACACAGGCACAGTATGATTTAATCACACCACGTTGGCTAGTTCGTTTATTAGATTGGAAACCTTTAGAATCCGGAACCTTAAGAGTTAACCGAGTAAAAGATAACACTTCTGTAGAGGTTCTTTGCGGACAGAAGGATGAACAACCTCTTCCGGAGACTTTTGTAGACTACGAAGAAAAACCAAGAGAATATACATTGAGTGCGATATCCACCGTGTTGGATGTTCATACCAGAGTTTCTGATCTATTCAGCAATCCTTATGATCAAATTCAGGAACAACTTAGGCTTACTATAGAAAGTGTAAAAGAACGCCAAGAAAACGAACTCATTAACAACGAAGATTATGGTCTATTAAAGAATGTTCCTAAAAAACAAAGGATCCAAACTAGAAAAGGAGCTCCTACTCCGGATGATTTGGATGAACTCATTTCAAAAGTTTGGAAAGAACCTTCTTTTTTCTTAGCTCATCCTTTAGCAATTGCAGCTTTTGGTAGAGAATGTACTCGCAGAGGAGTTCCGCCGGCTACCGTATCTCTATTTGGAGCACAGTTCTTAACTTGGAGAGGACTTCCTATTATCCCTACAGATAAACTTTTAGTGGGAGGGGAGATTGCACCTAAGGCTCCCGGTGGGACAACCAACATTCTTCTTTTGAGAGTGGGAGAAAAGAAACAAGGCGTGATTGGACTATACCAACCTGGATTACCAGGAGAGCAAACTCCCGGACTTTCCGTTCGTTTTATGGGAATCAATCGTTCTGCAATCGGTTCCTATTTGATCTCTCTCTATTGCTCCGCTGCTATTCTGACCGACGATGCAATCGGCGTTTTGGAAAACGTGGATGTAGGCAATTATTATGAGTACAAATGATTTTTTTTCGGATCTTCCCGGAGAATTTTCGCGGAAGGATTCTCCTCCTGTAGATCCGAACTTGATCGCAGAATGGTCTAAAAAATTTTTTGGACCTCTTTCAAGCGGATCTAACGTTGATGAATTGGTGCTTTCTTCTTCCAAAATACCGAACGAGATCCCAGCATCCAGCCAAAATGTTATTTCCCAGGAGGAATCAGCTTCTGGAGGAAATTCCTGGACTCCTAGGTCCGGAGCCGGATACACAAGAGTTCCTGATTTGGGATTGTCTGGTGCTGGAGTTCCTACATTTCCCGGAGGTTTAAATGTTCCGGGTGCAGGCCAAGGATTACCCGGACAGAATTCTCCATTTTCTTTTTTAGATGATTTTAGATCTTTCGACTCGAAGGTCCAAAATTTGCAAGTCTCCGACCCATTTAGTTTTAGCCCTAGTTTAGTTCCTTCTGTGGATATTTCTTCCGGGAATTTCGATTTGAGCTATGCCAGAAAAGATTTTCCGATCTTAGAAGAGAAAGTGAACGGCAGGAATTTGGTTTGGTTGGATAATGCTGCCACCACTCATAAACCTCAGGCAGTGATCGATAGGCTTTCCTACTTTTACAAACATGAAAATTCCAATATTCATAGGGGAGCTCATACTCTTGCTGCAAGAGCAACTGATGCGTATGAAGCCGCAAGGGAGAAGATAAAGAATTTCTTAAATTCTTCTTCTACCGAAGAAATCGTATTTGTTAGAGGTGCAACCGAAGCTATCAATTTAGTCGCCCAAACCTGGGGAAGACAGAATATCGGAAAAGACGATGAGATACTTATCTCTTGGTTAGAACATCACGCTAATATCGTGCCTTGGCAGATGTTATGCTCTGAGAAGGGAGCTAAATTAAAAGTAATCCCAGTGGACGAAACAGGGCAGATTATCTTAAGCGAGTACCAAAGACTACTCACACCTAAGACACGTTTGGTGGCATTTACTCAAGTCTCTAATGCTTTAGGAACTGTTACTCCTGCTCAAACAATGATAGAGCTGGCTCATAAACAAGGAGCCACCGTATTATTGGATGGAGCACAAGCGGTTTCTCATATGCCTGTGGATGTCCAAGTATTGGATTGTGATTTTTATGTGTTCTCTGGTCACAAGGTATTTGCTCCCACAGGAATTGGGGTCCTATTCGGTAAAAAAGGAATTTTGGACCAAATGACTCCCTGGCAAGGTGGGGGAAATATGATCCAAGACGTTACTTTTGAAAGAACTGTTTACCAGCCGGCTCCTTTCCGTTTCGAAGCAGGAACGGGAAATATCGCAGATGCAGTCGGCCTAGGTGCAGCGATCGATTATTTAAACAAATTCGGGATGGTTCGGATTGCAGAATATGAACATTCTCTTTTGGAATATGGGACCAAGGAATTGAAAAAAATTCCAGGTCTAAAAATGATCGGAACTGCACCGGATAAGGCCGGAGTATTATCTTTTGTATTAGAAGGATTTAAAACGGAAGATGTCGGAAGGTATTTAGCACAGGAAGGAATTGCAGTTAGATCGGGACATCATTGTGCGCAGCCAATTCTCAGAAGATTCGGATTAGAGAGCACTGTGAGACCTTCGTTAGCATTTTATAATACTTGTGAGGATATAGATGCTCTTATCCGGGCCTTGTATGATCTAATCGGCGGAAGGACTTCCGGCCCTCTTTGAGGGTCGGATTCTCAATTTACTTCCGGTCGATAGTTCTCAGATAGAAAAATCGATCACATTGTCTAATTCTTTGGAATTTCTGACTCGGATTTCATTTTTCTGATACACCACCGAATAAGGAGGAACACTTTGAGTGAGCCAGGTGTTCCCTCCGATAATACTATTCCTTCCGATTACAGTATCGCCTCCTAGTATGGTGGCTCCAGCATAGATAATCGTATTTTCCTCGATTGTAGGATGTCTTTTGACGCTAGCTAAATCTTTACTAACAGAGAGTGCTCCCAAAGTGACACCTTGGTAAATTTTGACGTTATCCGCTATTTCAGAGGTCCCTCCGATTACTATCCCTGTCCCATGATCCATAAAAAATGATTTTCCTATCTTTGCACCGGGATGGATATCTATTCCTGTTTTTTCGTGAGCATATTCACTGAGCATCCTCGGAAAAATCGGGATCTTCAAACTATGCAATACATGAGCAACTCTATGAACGGCAATCGCATAAAAACCGGAATAGGCCAATATAACTTCTTTAACACTTTCCGCGGCAGGATCTCCCTCATACGCAGCAATTGCATCTTTCCAGATTAGATCATAGAGAATAGGTAATTCTTTTTTAAATTCAGAAAGTACCCAATTGATCTCAGGGCCGTTGGATCCTACTAAGTAAGGTTGTAACTTCTTCTTTGCATCTAAAAGAAAACGAGAAATACTATCTTCCACCTGGGTCCTGTCCCTAAAGTTTAGGTCTGAAAAAAAACCTGCAAAAAGAATATCGAATAACTCTTGGACGAATTGCCCAGCTACTTGCCTTCCTCCGTAACGATGGGGATCTTCATTCTGTTTTTTGAATATAGAATCTAAAAAATTGCGATAATTGTCTTCCGAGGTTGGATCTATTTGAGGTGTCCCGTTGGTTTCCTGGAATCTCATGATACTTTCTCCTGACGGATCTCTACGGAATAAATCCGTTATAATAGATATAATTAGGTATTATTTCTATAAAATCATCAATAATTTTTAATATATTAAATTTTATTCTGTTTTAATCGTATGAATAAGCAAATATAGTTTAATATATTTAGATGATTGCTTAATATATTCGGCTTATTCGAGAACTTGTATTCGTTTTATTGGATTTTTTAGGTGTGATGATGGAAATTTCTGGAACGCTTATGTCATTCAGGGTTCTGGGGAGGAACATAAATGCAGAGAGGTTTTATCCGAAATAAGTATTCGGTTTTTATTATATTCTTATTATTTGTTTTTGGGAGCGGAGAAGTTTTGGCAATCGATGGATTGTATTTTAACGCGATCAATTCCAGATACTTAGGACTTGCAGGTGCAGGTTATGCGTTAGGCGGGTCGCCCGTGGACGTTGCTTTGAATCCGGCAAATTTATCCTTGGTTAAAGGTAAAAAGTTGGAGTTCGGTTTGGGCACTTCTATCATTCAAAACAGATACAGGGATCGTTTCCAAGATCCGAATCCGGAACTGGTGTATGAGAATGATAAAACATCTAATGTAGTTGGTCCTGGTCCTTATGTAGCTTTTAAACTTCCTGTTACTGAAAATATCAATTATGGAATCACATTCTATGTACCAGGAGGAGCTTCCGGAGGAGTGGATAAGATCACTCGGAACACTCCTACTGGAGAATCTGTAAATCAATGGGCGGATATAAATTTACCCGGGCCTCTTGGAAATTCTAAACAGATCAAAGAATCCAATTCGAATACGTTTGCGGTTTTTAAATTGGTAAACGGACTCTCGGTTAAATTTGGGAATTTATCTTTAGGTGGAAGTGTGGAACTCGCTTACGGAACCCAAAAATTAAATCAAAAATATTATGATATCACAGGCAATATAGAGATCCCTGGCCAAGGATATTATTATGAAAGTTCTAAAAATGCTTTCGCGTTGGGTGGAATTTTAGGAGCTAATTACTCTTTTTCGGATTCCTTCCGGATCGCATATGCGTACCAATCTCATGTGGGAATTCCTCTAAACGGTGGATATTCGATCGGGACAAACGATCCGAATTATTATCGTAAGACCGGGGTTTCTTATACTTTCGATCTTCCTGAAAAGCATGTTTTAGGTCTGGCATTCGGGCCGGAAAATCTAAAGTTCGCATTGGATTTTGTTTATACCAATTATGGTTCTTATTTAAGAAAGGCTAATCAAACCTTGGAAGATCCATGGCTTCCTACTCCTTTAGGAAAAACAGGTTCAGCAGATGCACATTTAAATTTCAGGGACCAATGGGCGGTCATTTTAGGAGTAGAGTATAAGGCTTCTTCTTCCTGGATACTGAGAGGAGGATATTCTTATAATTCCCCATTAGTAAAAAGTAATGCTTTGGGAGGGACAACAGGAGGATTTTTCTCACTTACGGATATCGTTTCTGCAGGGTTTAGTTATTTATTCGATAGCTGGAGTTTGGACCTGGCAGTAAGTTACAATATCCCTAGAAAAACGATAGAAGGTGGAAAAGGGACGGACTGGGATCTTTCTCATGCGGTAGGAAGTTTAGGTAATGCGAACTTAACAGGTTATTCTTATAATGCAAGAGCCGGAATTCCTTCCTTTAGTATTGGAGCAGTAAAATCTTTTGATTGATATGATAAGTCAATAGGAGCCGGTTTTGCCGGCTTTTAAAAGAAAGATAAAACACTTAGGACTTATTTATTCTTTCTAAAGAAGAATTTAAGTCCTTTTCCGTTTTTTGACTTAGTAAACTAAATTTCTCAATTGCTGGAATACGGAACCAGAGTGAGCTCTTATATAAAGGGCATAGCTGCTAGTTAATATACTCAAAACAAGCGGTAGAAATTTAAAAAACTTATTCTTCCCAAATGAGAACAGGATGAACGCAGGAAATACACCTACGATCGGGATTAACGATCCTATAAATAGGAAAAGATAAAATACCCAAAAAGAGGTGATTTCTTCCTCTTCTGGTTTTCCCGTTCTATATCTGATAGGTTTTTGTGGCTGTGCCCGTGAATGAATCACGACGCCGCCCGGTTGGGTTTTCATTCGGTATTTTTGATCCGACTTCTGGCTTCTATTATCCATTCCTTAAGTGTAGATCTTTTTAGATAAAGGAGCAATCCGATTCAGCTTATTTCAAAAATAAATAGTATATTCCAAAAATTGAAATTTAGCCGAATTGGATGAAATCGAATGAAAATCGATAGTTAAGTAGTGAATAGAATCCAGAACCTTCTATAAGGTGAGAATACCTATAAATACGTGAGTTTTCGTAATTTATCTATTTTAGGATGATAATGACTGTAGTTCTATGATCATTTTAGTTCCATGATCAAGTTCACTTTCCGCGTAAATTCTGCCATTTAACGCTTCTACTTGCGATTTAGTGAGAAAGAGTCCTACACCTCTTGCATCAGGATGTCTATGGAATGTTTTATGCAAACCGAACAGTTTGTTCTGGTATTTTTTAAGATCTATCCCTAATCCATTGTCTTCTACGATCAGTAAATACTTTCCTTCCGAGATTTCCGTTCTGATTTCTATCTTAGGAATTCTGTGAGAAGATCTATACTTAATGGAATTTGAAATTAGGTTTAGAAGGATACTTTCTAAGTATGTCTTATCGTATTCGAATTCTTCTAAAGAGGAGAAGTCGGAGCGGATCTCAGCAGAAGTTTCTAAGATCTGACCTTCTAAAATTCTCAGGATTTTTTTAAGGATAGAATCGAACCTTACTGTTTCAATTTTTCGTCTGGTTCCTTCTTGTATCTTTAATACTTCTACCAGACTATCCAAGGTTTCCTGTAAATAGTCCACTGAAATCTTGAATTTTCCTACTAAGGAATGGACTTCTTCTTCTGAATCGGCTTCTTCTACCAATTCTACTAAGGAGATTAAATTGCTAGTGGGAGCCCTAAGGTTATGAGAAGTGATATGGGCATAATTCAGAAGCTGTGCATTCTTTCTGCCTAATTGATCGGCTAAAACTTCCAATTGTAGTTTTGTATCTTCTAGTCTTTCTAAATATTCCTGAGCACCTGATACGTCTGTGCCGATTCCTAAAAATCCGGAGAGTTTAGAATCGAAGCCCTTTACAGGGGTGATGATCATTTGTGCTGGGAAAGTAGTTCCGTCCTTCCTTTTATACTTCCATATTCTGGAGTCATAAGATTCTCTTTTGGCAACCTCGCTGAATATATCGAAACCTTTAATTTCCTTTTTATAAAGTTCGCTTAGCTCTCGGCTTCTCTTATTCGTGTCTTCCTTGTCATGGAGTATTTCCGGAGTATATTTTCCGATCAATTCATCTTCGGAATATCCGAATAAATTTTCCGCTCCTTTGCTAAAAACCGTGATTACTCCTTGTAGATCTGTTTTGATAATAGCAACTTGAGTGGCGGAATCCAGGATCTGTTTCATCTCATAATTGATCGCTATCAAAGATTGTTCAGCGACTTTTTTTTCGGTGATATCTTCTATTTGAGAAACGAAATATAAAAAGTTTCCGAATTTGTCTCTAACAGAAGATACACTCAGGTTGATCCATATAATGGTGCCGTCTTTTTTGAAGTATCGTTTTTCCATTTTATAGGATTCGAGCTCTCTATCCAGGATTTGTTTTACATAACTTAAATCCTTTTCTAGATCTTCCGGATGAGTGATATCTTGAAAGGTGAGGGAGTAAAATTCGGTTTCTTCATATCCGAGCATCTCGCAAACTTTTCTGTTAACCTTGAGCCATTTCCCTTCGGAAGAAACGAGAGCCATTCCGATTCCATTGTTCTCGAACGCTCCTCTAAACATGAGTTCACTTAGTACTAGGCTATCTTCTATTCTTCTTCTTTCCTCGATATCTTGGAAGATCCCGAATAAACGTACACATTTTCCTTCCGAGAATTCAGCATGTCCAATCGTGCGAACCCACTTGTTCTTTCCCGTTTCTGTACGAATCTGAAGATCCATATCATAGTCAGTTCCCGAATGTAGAGCACTTTCTATGGCAAGTGTCATTCTTGCCTTATCTTCTCCTAGGCCGGAAAATTGAATAAAGTCCTCTAATTTAGGAGAATACTCTTCCGGCACCTCGAATATTTCTTTGGTCTTTTTGCTCCAATAAGTTTTGTCCGATATAAAATCGATTTCCCAGGTCCCGATCTTTGCGATCTCATTTACCCTTGTTAGGTTTTCCTGGTTCTTTCTGGATTCTTGGTCTGCCTGTTTGATTTGAGTAATATCCCAATTTGTTCCGATCATCTGGATTGGATTTCCTTCGGAATCTCGGAATACTGCAGCAATGGCCTTGATATAATGTACCGATTTGTCTGGCCAGAGGATCCTAAATTCCGTATCGAATTCCTTTCTTCCTGCAACTGCATTATAAAAATCTTCTATAGCCCTGGTTTTATCCTCCGGGTGAAGTGATTTCTCCCAAGCCTCATAAGCGCCTGAAAATTCCGTTCTCGGAATTCCGTAGAGATTATACATTCCTTCGTCCCAGACTAAGACATTTTTAATCAGGTCCAGATCCCAAATTCCAACGTTAGCCGCTTTCGTTGCGAGTTTTAGTCTTCTGTTACTTTGTCGGAGAGATTCACGGTCCGCCTTAGGTTTAGTGATTTCTTGTAATAAGAATATAAATTTACTAGATGTTTCCGCAGAAGTTTTTAGATGCCGAATCCCGACTTTGAAGTATAAAAATTCACCATCCGATCCGGCAATTTTCAATTCGAATGGTTCCGGATTTTCTCCGTTTTTGGCCGATTCGATCTCTACCTCTAATTTTGTTCTGTCTGCCGGGTGGATTTTTGTAAGAAGAAATGAGAGAGAAATTTCTGGTTCGTTTAAACCTAATCGTTTACAGAGTTGAGGAGGAACTTTGCAGAGACTGATATCTTCCGTTTCCCAAACATACGTGTCCAGAAGTTCGGTCAGAAAGTCCAGGGTTTTGGGCGTTGGATTTGTTCCGAGTTCTTCTTTCTGAGGCATACCTGATTCAACTCGGAGTCGATGGAATTTTAGACGTAAGATTTAAGATGTCAACACCAAACAAAAAAGTTCTTTCTGTATAATACATCTAGTTTCTTATTTAGGCATGTCCGATCTTCCATTGATTACAAAAGTTCACGAAGTAGCAGGCGGTAAAATTTTCCAGATCACGATGAATCGCCCAGAGGTTCATAACGCTGTGAATAAAGAAATGGCGGATCTATTTGTGGAAGCCTGGAAAACATTCCAAAAAGATCCCGAACTTACCGTAGCCATTTTGCATGGTGAAGGGGATAAGGCCTTTTGTTCCGGAGCGGACCTTTCCGGTTTGGACAAGATGGCAAATCTGTATCTAAACAAAGAAGAAAGAGAAGAATATGCTAAGAATGATCCGGGACCTTTAGGAGGTTCTAGGATTGTTCAGAAAAAACCTGTGATTACAGTATCGCACGGTTATACCTATGCAGGGGGTTTGGAATTATTTTGTCACGGTCATATTCGTATCGCGGAACCTCAGGCAATCTTTTCCGTAGCTTGTAGAAGATGGGGAGTTCCTCTTGTGGATGGAGGTACAGTGTATCTTCCTAGATTGCTTGGTTGGGGAGCTGCGTTACCCTTGATACTTACAGGACAAAGGATACGTGCGGAGAGAGCTTATCAACTCGGACTCGTTTGGGAACTTGTGAAAAAAGGAAAAGGTTTAGAAAGAGCATTTTCATATGCAACCCAACTCTGTAAACAGCCTAGAGATGCAATGTTTGCAGATTTAAGTTCCGCTATAGAAGGTTGGAATCTACCTTTGCAAGAAGCTCTGAGCCTAGAAGCACGAAATACATTCCCGGTAATGGAAAGCAAAAGTACCAAAGAAGGTGTAAAACGTTTCTTAGATGGGGATCGTTTTTGGTTTCGATAAAATAAAACAAGTCAAGTGCATTCTCTATTTCCAAAATTGTATTGTTGGTTCCTAAGAATAGTGATCTAATCCTAAAACCATTGCGGATCCTTATCAATCGGATATTGTTTGGAAAAATTATCTGCCATAATATGGAGAATGTATATGCGAACTAAAAATAGGATTTTGATCTTACTTTTGTTTCTATCTTCGATTGGTTTTGTAAATTGTGATGCGTATAACGATTTATACGGAACCGGAGGAAATGATAAGAACGACAAAAAAAATTGTAACGCCGCAGCGGCGTTGTATTTAAGTTGCTCTAGCGAAAACCCTGGTTATGGAAATACTGCATGCGCTTCTCAGTATTTACTTGCAGCCGCCGCTTGCGGTTATGGTGGGGGAAGTGGCGGAGGCGGGGGAGGTTATTAAACTTTCTCCCCAATGAATAAAAGCGGATCAGCTATTGCTGGATCCGCGCTTGTATCTTATTTCTGTTCTGAGAGAATTTCTACATTCCATTCTTTTAAATTGGTTAGTACATAATTCAAAAGTGTTTCTTGAGCTTTTCTGGAATCCTTTGTGTCTATCTGAGGACCGAACTTCATGTGGATCTTTCTGTCCCTATAAAGACTGCCTAGGTCCTTCCAAATTTTACCATTCTGCCAGAAGTCTGTTTTGATCGCAAATGGCACTACCGGAACTCCAGCTCTTGCCGCAAGTTTAACAGCAATAGAATTGAATTCTGCAGGATTAAAAGTTCGAGTCCTTGTGCTTTGGGGGAATACAACGATAGAAATTCCCTTTTTCAGAAGATTTACACCTTCTTCCAATACCTTGACCAAATCTTCTCTTGGATTGTCCCTTCCTACTGCGATCGGATCCCGACTTCTCATAATGGGGCCGAAATATCCCTTTATTAAACTTTCTTTAACTACATACGTAAGTCGTCTATGAGGGACTAAAAAATACGAAAAGACGAAAGTTTCCAAAACGCTCATATGATTTCCTGCAAAAACCACAGGTCCTTTTGGAGAGACGACGTTCTCAATATTCTCTATTTGGAATTTTCCCTGACAACCTTCGATCAAATCTAAGATCCCACCTGATAATTCTATCCAACGGGGATCGAAAAATTTTCCTTTTAAGGCATCTTGTCTTGCGATAATAATTTGGCGAAAGTATCCGTACAAAAAAGTAAGATCGGAACCTAATAAGAACCGATCTAAAAGCCATCTTCTTCGATCGGGAGGAGTTAAATATCTTATACTAACTCCTTCTCTTAGCTCGATTCTCTGGCTCAGTTCTTCCTTGGTTAAGTCGTAGATCCCGGTTTTTAAAGAGGAATCGGGGATTTTAACTATAGGTGTTGTGATCTTATCATGAATGGATTCTGTTAAACTCACTCTAGGTTCCTTTTAGAAGCGAAAGAATGACGAACATATTAATTTTCCCCGAATTCTTTTCCAGCTAATAAAAGGTTTTTTAAGATCTATTGTGCAGAGCACCGTTACGAAAATTTTCGGGAGAAGTTCACCAATATACTTCCAAAAACGGTTTTTCTGCTTTGCGTTTTTGTTCGAAATCCTGGATCTCTTTCGCATTTTTCAGGGTAATATCGATATCGTCCCATCCGTTTCGGATCCGATTAACGGAAGCAGAATCCAAATGGAAGTAGAATGTTTTCTCTCCTGCTTGTACTTCAAAATTTTCCAGATTAATCCGAATCGAGGAGCCAGGATTTTTAGAAACCCATTCATTTAGATAAGAAATTTCTTCTTCTTTTAAGCGAATTAATGCGATTCCATTTTTCGCGGAATTGATGGAAAATATATCCGCAAAAGAAGGTGCCAAGATCGCTCTGAACCCAAAATCGGAAAGTGCCCAGGGGGCATGTTCCCTGCTGGAACCGCAGCCGAAATTTTTTCCAGCCACAAGCACACTCGCTTTTTTGAATTTTTCCTGGTTCAGAATAAATTCAGGATTTGGAATATTCCCCTCTAGGTCCGAATACCTCCAATCATGGAATAGATGTTTTCCGAAACCGTTCTTATCTATCAATTTCATAAATTGTTTAGGAAGTATTTGATCCGTATCAATATCCTCTCTTGGAATAGAGATCGTAACTCCATTGTGTATTGTCCAAATTTTTGGGTTCATACCATTTTCCTCACATCTGAAAATTTTCCGGTTACTGCCGCTGCGGCTGCCATCGACGGACTGACCAAATGTGTTCTTCCGCCTCTACCTTGTCTTCCTTCAAAGTTACGATTAGAAGTAGAAGCGCATCTTTCTCCCGGTTTTAATACATCGTCGTTCATTGCTAGACAAAGTGAACAACCAGGTTCTCTCCATTCGAATCCCGCTTCTTTGAAAATTATATCCAGACCTTCGGATTCCGCCTGACGTTTTACGGACCCAGATCCTGGAACTACTAACGCTTGTACTCCTGGATGTACTTTTTTACCTTTAGCTACTTCTGCTGCGGATCTCAGGTCTTCTATTCTTGAATTTGTACAAGAACCTATGAATACCTTATCAATTTTGATTTCCGAAATTGGAGTTCCGGGTTTTAAGCCCATATACTCCAATGCATTCCGAGCAGTTTCCTTGGCTCGGGTATCTTGGAATTCTTCCGGATGGGGAACAATACCCCCGATTGACAAAGATTGAGAAGGATTGGTTCCCCATGTAACCTGAGGTTCTATTTTAGAAATATCTAATTCAGTGATCTCATCAAATACTGCGTCTTTGTCAGTGAAGAATGTTTTCCAATATTCTACAGCTTGGTTAAAACTTTTACCTTTTGGGATCAACTTTCTATCTTTCAGATAATCGTATGTGATACTGTCTGGTGCAATAAGACTCGCTCTCGCTCCAGCTTCTATACTCATATTGCAAAGAGTCATTCTTCCTTCCATGGAAAGCGAATTTATCCATTCGCCTTTATATTCCATGGTGAAACCTCTTCCACCTGAGGTTCCGATCTTAGAGATCAGTTCCAAGACTATGTCTTTGGCCGTGATCCCAAAACCAGGCTTGCCTATAAAACGTACCAACATGGATTTGGTTTTAGCCTGCTTTAATGTTTGAGTGGCAAGTACATGTTCAACTTCGCTTGTTCCTATGCCGAATGCCAAGGCACCGAATGCTCCATGTGTAGCGGTATGAGAATCTCCGCATACAATGACTGAGCCAGGAATTGTAAATCCCAACTCGGGTCCCAAAACATGCACGATGCCTTGGTCGGGATCCTCCGGTCCGAATAAACGTATCCCGAAGTTTTTGCAGTTCATTTCCATTGTGTCTATCTGCAATCTGGAGACAGGGCCAGCAGCATCTCTGTTCTTACGATCTCTTGTAGAAACATTATGATCCACCACTCCGAAGGTGAGATCTGTCCTTCTTACATTTCGATTTTTATTCCTTAAACCTTCAAATGCCTGAGCGGAAGTCACTTCATGTAGAATATGACGGT
Organism: Leptospira neocaledonica; assembly: GCF_002812205.1. Classification (NCBI taxonomy): domain Bacteria; kingdom Pseudomonadati; phylum Spirochaetota; class Leptospiria; order Leptospirales; family Leptospiraceae; genus Leptospira; species Leptospira neocaledonica. Next base: position 455,523 of record NZ_NPEA01000001.1, on the reverse strand, counting down.
CCACATATAAAATGGATTCGGAGTCCGAATTCTCCGAGATCCTATGGCTTTCCCAAATTTTATCATATAAAGTTTGTCCCATATTTCCCTCTTACAAAAGAAGATATCAAATTTACTAATATAATGCAAATAAATTGGTTTTATAAAACATATAACTAAAAGTTATATGTTATTATGGAATTCAGACAGATCGTTTATTTTCTGGAAATTTCGGAATCGGGCACATTTCAAAAGGCTGCCTCTCGTTTGGGATTAACTCAACCTGCATTATCCAAACAGATCTATCTTTTGGAAAAAGAATTGGGCGTTAGCGTTTTGGAAAGAGGGGGAAGGGCTGTCCGACTCACGCACGAAGGAGAAAGATTTTACCAATATTCCGTCCGAATGAAAGAATTATGGGAAGAAATCCAAGACGACTTTTCTAAGGAAAATGAGTTAACAGGAAATTATTCCATCTCCGCAGGCGGTACAGTTTCTGCTTGGATATTACCTCAGATCTTAAAGGAGATCCTGAAAAAAAGGCCCGGTCTTTCTCTTTCCGTAAGAGAAGGAGATGCTGGGGAAACAAAGGACGCCGTCTTAAAGGGAGAAGTAGATCTTGGAATTTTGACAGGGCCAATCTCGGAGCCTAGTCTGAATGTTTTGGAATTTTTATCGGATCGTATCTTTCCCGTGGCGGCAAAAGATCATCCTATTTTTCTTAAAAATAAAATTAGAATAGATGAACTGAAAAAACAATCTTTCGTATTATTTCATCCGGGTTCCGCACTTAGAAAAGCGGTGGAGAAGAAGATCAAATCTTTTTCCAAAGAATTCGGTTCTAAGATCGCTATGGAACTTAGAAGCGTGGAATCCGTCATCAAATCTTTGGAGGCAGGACTCGGAATCGGTTTTTTGTCGGAATATTCCATCAGCCCGAAACTTAAAAAAATCAAATTTGAAGATTGGAATGTAGAAAGGAAATTTTATCTTTGTTATCGTAAAAAATCCGGACCAGGACTTGCCTTACTCGCGGAGGAAATTTTAAGATCCACTAAAGAATGGGGATCGGAGAGGTCACCTTCTTCCCTTTAAAAGGAAGAAGGTGTGAAATCTTATTTTACTCCGGTTTTATACAAGAAGTCTAAAACTTCTTTTTGGACTTTCTCCTTATCGGAGAATACATGTTTAGAAGTTAGTACATGGCTTCCTTCTTCTATTTGGACTTTAGTGTTGAGTGGATTAGGGGAATCGCCTCCAATCTTATCAAAACCTTTCAACATTGCATCAACACTTGCAGTCTTGTCCTGATGATCTTTATCCTTATAATAATATACTAATAGAGTAGGAACTTTAATTTTTTCCAGACTATTTTGGCTAAATACAAATTTAGTCGCATTGCTTACGTGTTGGATCGCTGATAAATACTGATCCTTATACCAATATTCGTAATAATGTTCTCCTATTCCGTCATCCGGTTTTTTAGGAGGGGATTTTCTGATTTTTCCTTGGACTGTTTCTCCAAAGGTCATTCCACCCGGATAAAAGAATAGTTTAGCTAAAGGAACTGCAAAATCAAAAAATGGGGAGAATAATACTAAGTCCTTGATCTTATCCGGATATTTTCCTGCCAGATAAACCGAGATCAAACCACCCATACTTGTTCCCATAAGTATAGTATGATTCCCTAATTTATCCATCATTAATAGACTTTCTTCCGCTACACGAATATATTCCGTAAAAGGAGTGTCTCTGTGATCTTCATTATTGGTTCCATGACCAGGGAGTCTTAGATAGTATGTATTTGCCTTGAGGGAAGCTGAAATTTTATCTACAGTCTCTTCTCCTTCTGCGCGGGAAGCGCCGAAACCATGAATATAAAGAATTGTATATTCGGTTTTACCTGGAGAATAACGGATCAGTTTTTCTTCCGAGCCGGATCTTCCATGAAGCGATTTTGTTTCTTCTAATTTAGTTTTATAAAACGAATCGAAACTTTGTGTTAGATCCGCCTTCGGATGGAATTCGTATTTGGGGAATGTAGCGTAATAGATCCCCAAATAGGCGATAAGCACTGCACCAAGGCCAATCGAAACCCGTTTGAATATTTTTTTCATCCTTCTCTCCGTGTTTTTCGGATTCATATGAGCGACGAAAAGGATATTAGGAACCCTTTATTTTGAGGCAAGGACTTTTGTTAGAATAAATGGAAGGAATCTAGACCGAGTTCTTAAAAGCCTGACTCTTCAAGCACGCTTTTTCTTTTCCGAGTCCAATTGGAATAGAACATCTGATAGATGGAACTCACCTAATTTTGCTTCGAGTGCAGACTGAGCTTCTTGGAAAATTCCTGTCAAGGTGGTCTGGATCTTTTTTCCAACAGGACATTTAGGGTTCGGTTTGTCATGAATGGAGAATAGAGGGGCTTCCGTTTCCACTGCCTTATAGATTTGCAAAAGTTGGATTTCGTCGGGAGATTTGGCGAGTTTTGCACCTGCCACTCCTTGTTTAGAAGCCACAAGTCCCGCTTTTTTTAATTTTCCTAGGATGTTTCGGACTACAACGGGATTGGTGCCAATACTATCAGCCATAATTTGTGAGGAACTGGCTTCTTCTCCATCCCGATCAATCAAGGAAAGAATATGAATCGCTATAGAATACCTGCTCGGAATCGACATCTTTCCCCCTGTAGTTGATACTGAAGCGATATGATCGGATTCGCCAATCATAATTTCAGACGACTGAAATATCTAAGAACTCTCCGGGCAGGGAATAAAAAACGAATCGGACCCTATTTTTTCGTTTTCCCCTGGTTAAAGAAATATATTTCTGATCTCTGCAATTTCTCGGAGGAACCTGATGTTCGGCAAATATTTGACTCTATTATTAGGGACATTGTTCTTTTTTCAATGTGGTAAAAAATTACCGGTTTCCATGATCACGGCCACTTCTATGGAAAGCGGGCTTCCGTTCGAGATCCTTGACGGAAAAGAATGGAGACCGGAAAAAGACGCTAAATTCGTTAAGCTTCATTTTTATCCGGACGAGACCTTCTTATTATCCAAGATAGAAGTAGAATCCTGTCATGACGGGGACTTCTCGGATGCGATCACTGCCTATATTAATTTTGATGAATATAGTCAGGACTTGTCCACAGGATCTACTGCTTCGGTTTCTTTCGATGCGCCTAAAAGTACTCGATCTGTTACTTTTAACTTTCATAGAAATATAAATCTTTGCGTTCAAAAGGTAAACTTTTACGACGACAAGGGTTCCAAGATGAGATGGAAGGGACCAAAAATTGTAGAGGCTTCGGTAACCGCATCCGAAACAGCTAAGCCGAATCTTTCTTATGATGTGATGAACTTATTCGATTCCAGATACGAATATGCTTGGGCATCCGACAAAAAAGGTCCAGGAGTAACTTTGGATTTCGACTTTAAGGAAACCCAAAAGATTAAGTCCATCAAGATCTGGAACGGCTACCAAAGATCCGACAGTCATTGCCAAACAAATGGAAGATTAAAAACTGCGACACTTACAGGTGATAATGGATTCGAGGAAAAGATAGAAATTGAAGATATCATGGGCCCTCAGACTATCCAATTCTCTAAAACTTTCGAAGGTAAAAAATTAAAACTTAAAGTAGATTCTATTTATACAGGAAAAGATTATAAAGGGCTAGTAATCAGCGAAATCCGTTTTTCAGATGGAGAGGACTGGATCTTACCGAATCCGATGGAGCAGGTTAAGAAGATCGCAAAGAATAACTTTTTCCAGTTCTCCGCGGCTAATATAAATTACGTATTGAACTGGAGTTATGCGGGAGGGGAATATACCGGAAGTATTCCTGCTGCAAATGTAAGTGTAGAACAACAGCAAGCTGAATCAACTGGAGAAGAAGGTCAGTTATCTGAAACCGGTTTGATTTCTTCTAACTGGACTTTAAGACTGAGATCCGACGGAAGTCTTTTCTTCGAAGGAAATACCTCCGAGGCGGATGGAGACGGACAAATTAATAAAAGTTTCTTTGCATTAGGAAATTATGAAGTGAAAGAAGCCAAGCCCGACGGTCTGAAACTTCGTATATTCGGCCTTGTACGTAAAATGAGCCAAAGAGAGTATAATGAAAATTATTATGGCGGGGACTGCAATGGATGCGGAAGGGACTGTAATAATAGTGAAGATTCCGAGAATGGAGAGAAAATTTTCCAAGAGCAGATCCTTCTTCGCAAATCCGGAAATAAACTTTATGTAAAGAATGAAAATCCTGGAAAAGTTTTCCAATTTTCCACTTTAGAATTAGTTCAGGAATAAGTTTTGTTAAAAAAGGTTATCTTTCTCCTTTTCATTTTGAGTATAATTTCTTGCGAAAAGGATAAAAGTTCTGATTCTTCTTTTTCTCTGAATTTATCCGGGAAAAAGGGGGGAGTTCCGGTCCGTATAGAATGGATTTATAAAGGTTTTCCTGGAGAGATGAAAATTTACGAACTGGCTTCTCAGAGGCCGGTTCAGCTTTGGGATACGAATACTGTAGCGGACCTAAATAAGGCTCCTATTTCTAGTTTGATAGAAGATTCAAAATTAGTCTTGGGCCCAGGCGAAACCCGCAAGTTTGCCTTGGTGTATCAGAACGAAACTAAGGAGAAGCTGTACTTCTTCGCGGCTCCTCACTCAGTCAATCCAGCTGAATTCGGTTTTGGCTTTAAATTTAAATGTTTATGCGTAAACCATTTATTCCAAGTGGAACCGGGTTCTATTTGGTATAGGATAGTAGAAATACGTACGATGCCAAACTGGGCAAGTGATCCATTCCAGATTACTCATACTCTCGTAAGAGTAGATCCATCTCAAGCAAAAGAATGGAGTAATACGGGCACACATTCTCATTCCGATGAATAGAATGAGAAGAAGATATATTAGTATACCTTAATATTAGCGGATAGCTTAATACTATTCAGTTTTAGGCTCGGCTCCAGGTTCTTGTTTTACACACACCAGAACCTTGTTTTGAAGATAACATTCCGTTTCTGTTCCGTCCTTCTTCCTATAAGGTCCAGGATTAGAATTGCTGGAATCGGTAAACTCGGTTACTAAAACGCTTCCGTCAGTGAATGTAACTTTACCGGAACCCTTAATGATACCTTTGGCAAAATTTCCTCGGATGACTGTTCCGTTGGAGTAGAAATACATTCCGTCTCCTTCTTTCAGATCGTTCACATAAATTCCTTCAAATTTGTCTCCGTTTTTGTAAACGAACTTACCTTTACCTTCTCTATGCCCGCTACTGAATCCGCCGGTGTATATATCACCCGTAGAATATACGTAAGTACCTGTGCCGTTTTCACAGTTGCCAGATTCACAACGGCCATCTTCCGTTTCTTGGTCCGGGCTGAAGGATCTGGTAGAAGCGGCGTTAGAGCTTTCTGATCCGGATGCGCTCGCATTGCTGGAAGATTCGGAAGAATCCTTGGTTTCCGCGGAAGAACAGTTGAATATTATAAAAAATGCAAAAATGGAAATGAAGGAACTTGTGAAAATTCGAGCCATAGTAAAATTTTTGACCCTAAACTTAGATTCGTCAATCCGATTTCACTGCAATAATTCTCGGACAGGCATTCCCTGTCGGTTGATAAAATCGGGAAGTTTGTTTTTAATCCCTAAAAATACCAGGTAGTAGACCTTACGCAAAACCGGATGAAATAAGATTTTGTCCCGGATTCGATATTTGCTTCTATTCCTTAAAAACAATTTCAGGATAAATCCCAAAAAAAAAGAAGGTTTGGACTTGGAGCCTTGGAATTGGAAACGAAAAGTTTTAGGATACTTTTTGTGATATTCTTTTGCGAGCCTTTTGGATTCGGCTAACAAGGCAGGATTCTCGGAATAGATTAGTTTTCTTGCGTTTAGAATAAGCCGAAATGTTTTTTTCTGGAACCCGGAATCGTAAGGTAAATCCAATCGTTCAGAAATTTTTTTCATTCTGGAAAGTTTAGAAAAAGCGACTTCTCCTAATCGTAAGGATTCTTTTGGGTTCGGGTTTAGAACCGAATATAAGAACCGAAAAGGATCCGAAACCGTGATTTTGTCCCAGGTGATATGAAGAATGGTGGGAATCCGAACACGATGCAGATAAAAACTTTGTCTGGCAAATCCGGGGTCGTATAAAAGATTCAAAATTAATTCTTCGCTTAGTTTCAAAAATTCTAAAAATAGGTCCGCATTTTTTTTGCCGTAAAATTTTAGGAGAATGTCTTCCAAATTTCTTTCAGGTTTTGTGAACAATTGTACGGAAACGAATGTATTCAATTCGTTCCAATAAGAAGAACGTTTTAAAAAAGTGATATTCTTGAAAGAGGACCAGCCCCCAGTTTGTGTCCAAACACTGATCCCAGCAATATTAGCTTTTCCTAAAAGTTCGGATCTGTATTTTTCATACATCCATCCTACGAAGCTTGGATATTCTCCAAAACCTTCGTATTCTCTTCTGGCTTGTAATTCTAAAAGTTTAGGTTTATCATCCTCGAAGAATAGAGGATTGATCGGGAGATATCTAAAAAAATCACCTTCCCCATATTTTAAGGAAATGATAAGTGATTTACTTTGTATATCTTGGAATACCTTACGATATGTTTTTGGATTCCAAATTAGATCTCCTATTTCGTAGGCTCCTAAAGTCCAGGTCCTAAATATTAATTTTTTATTATATTTTTCGAAAACAGGAAGGATTTCCTTTAAGAATGAGTTCGCTGATTTAGGAGTTTTAAGAAGAAGTTTACTTCTGAAATCTCCAGTAACATCCACTCCGTCCGATTCACCGATACGTAGAACGATTCCTGAAATTTCTTCAAAACTAGAAAATAAATCTTCTAAAGATTCCTTAAAAAGTTGGATGATCTTATCCAGGTTTCCATTTGTATGTTCTAAGATTGAATCATTGATGGAGAAAAAATCGCTAGTAATAAATATTTTCAGATCCTGAGACGCAGCGATCTTAAATAGTTTTTTATATTTTTTACGATAAGATGAGATCTTACGTTTTAGATCTTCTGGATAAAAATCTCTCTCGGAGAGATAACAAAGTTCGTCCAGACTAACTGCATTAAATCCTAATTTAGAAATTCTTTTCGTATATCTAGAAAAAGATTCTCTTACTCTTTTATGTTTTTTTTTAGAAGGAAGAGAAAACTTTTCCAAATCTGCCAAAGGGGCCTTGGACCAATTTTGGTGTTTTTCTTTGGATTCCAAAAAGAAAGGGGCGGATCCATCTACAAGAGCAAACATTCTTCTATTCCGTTTTCTTTCTATATCTAAACGATTCGAGAGCAGCGGCAAATAAGATGAGTGCTCCTCCTATGAATTCTTCTTTTCTCGGAACTTCATGTAAGATCGCCCAGGCAAGAATTGCGGAATATACAGGCTGCACTGTGGATAATAAACCTGCAGTTTTCACCTTCATCTTGAATACAGATTTAATATAAAAAGTATGTCCTACCGCAGTAAAAAATAGTCCCAAAAGAACGACCAGTCCCCAATCTTTTGGAGAGTGAAATAGGTCCTCAAAAAATAAGATAGGACTTAAAACCAAACAGGTAACGGCGGTTTGGTGGAACATCACCTGAGTGGATCCATGTCCCGATAGGTATTTTTTAGTGAGAATATTTCGAAATGCCATTGCCCAAGAAGAAGTAAGTCCGAGTCCCACGCCTAAAAGATATTTGTTTTCCAGATCAAAACTTGGGACTAGGATCCACATTCCGAAAAGAACTAAGATTGCAAGTCCCAAATCTAAACTTCGGATTTTAGATGGGAAAAACAAAGGTTCTAATAGAACAGTCCAGACTGGATGAGTGAAAAGTGTAAGCACTGCAACTGCAATAGTCGCTTCTTGTGCGGAGGCAAAAAAAGTGACCCAGTGGAATGCGAGAAGCATCCCTAAAAAAAATGAGATCCAATTTTCCTTTTTATTAGGAAAGAAGAAGGGCCTCTTTCTGAACCAAAGAACAAAACCCAATAGACTTGCTGCGAATAATGTTCTTCCCCAAGTAATTAGAGAAGGGGAATAAGAAAGAACCTGTGCAAATAATACGTTTCCACTGATCAATATTTGGGAAACTTGGAATTCAAGATAGGTTCTAAGTCTGTTTTCCTGCATCTGGCAGGACTAATTTGTGATGCCTATTGGGGACGGAAAGGAATTACTTTCTCGTTATAAATGATTTCTATAATTTGTAATAAAGCAGAAAAGAAGAAGGATTCGGACTTTCGCCCGAATCCCCATACCAAAGAAGAAAGTTTAAACTTTAAGCCGCTAAGACTTGTTCTTTTCCCAAACGATTCGCCCTGAAAATACTTCCGAAATCATTAAATCTGATCCCATAACGTTTCATCGCAGGATGAACGAAAGGTGCCACCGCTTGCCTGAGATAAAAAGGCTGGTTCACTACGAAATGATGGATTCCATGTGTGCTTCCAAAATTGAAACAAAATAGATGAAGAGGAAATAAGAACCAACGATTTAAAACCTGAGTTTGGTCATGAAGCCCTTTAACATCTCCGTAATAATGCATATTAGAAGAAACAACTTGGATACTAGTTTGCCTGATCCAATTCGGAATGGTATACACTACTGCTGAAATATTTAAAAAGTGACGGACCGTATCCAACCAAGCGGGAATTTCTACAGGCTTTCCAAGTAATTCATTTCCAATGTAGAAAAGATTGATGAATAGGAAATTATACCAGAGATGAAAATAGATCACAAGATAAGGCCAACTGGAACGAGTGATCTCACTTCTTTTAAATTTAGGAGCTTCTCTGCGTAAGATATGTGATTGGAATAAGAAAGACATATTTCCGTCCATCATGGTGATAAAACGTTTTAACCCGAATTTCATTCCGTTCCCGATCAGACGTTCTTCTATATCTTCTTTATGGCCGGATACTTTATGATGAAGAGTATGGATCATTCTTCTATACCAAGGACTGACCGTGTTTCCACGGAAGATCCATACCATCCAAAACATAAAGTTTTGGATCTTTAGATTATCCTTATAATATAAATTATGAATTAAGTCGTGTTCGACTTCGTGAAGAATGGAAGCAAGAACTCCGTTGGCTATAATACATGCCCAAGCAGGAATGATCCCTGCGATATAAAGTCCAGCAAATAGGATCATTCCTGCAGCAGAACCCAGGGTGATCGTAAGGCCTAATTCGTCCTGATGTTTTAAGAATTCGAATTTGTTACGTAACTTTTTATCCCGGAAGCGGATCCATTTCATGATCTTCTTACTTTTTTCTTTTTGGGACAATCTAGTATAAAGTTTGGTTGGAACCTGAATCATCTGTCTTTCCGCAATGGCGATCATCGGTTTTCTCCGTTTTTGTTTTCGGTTGTCCATATCTTACGGAAATTTCCGAAAAGAGTCGTCCCAATTGATCGAATGCAACTATGGATTCGGTCTGAATCTATAAATTTTTACCGATTTACATTTGTACAATTGAGTTGGTTTGGCATCAAACGGATTGGCTTCCTCTAAATTCAGAAGGTGTTTTGCCTGTATGTTTTTGGAATGCTCTATGAAACGAGGATTTGGTAGCAAATCCCACTTCGAAGGCTATGTCTAAAATGGATCTATTCGGTTCTTTTTGGAGAAGTTCACAGGCTTCTTTAATCCTGTAATCGTTTACAAATGCGGAGAAATTTTTCCCCAATTCTTGGTTGATCAGTTCCGAGATTTGGTGGGTGGAAAGTGCAAGTTCATCTGCAAGATCAGCAAGTCCTAACTTTTCGTCTCTGTATAATTTTTCTTTTTCCATGAGCTGGGTTAAGCTGTCTCTAAGTGCCTGCCTGTTCACTCCAGAGAGAAGAGAACGTGCATATTTTTGTCTGGTAGCCTGGCTTACTTCTTGAAGCACCTGGAAGAATTCCGGTCGTTTATGCCCAATCAAGTAGGCGAGACAAAGGCTTACACCCATCATCGCGGAGCAGGCGAGAAGAAAGATAGGCATCTTACTGGACAAGTAGATCCCACCAAACCCTAGGTTCAAGAATGTGGAAACTACCATGAATGCAAGAATCCTTGCAGTCCATTCTTCTTGTAGTATCTCCCACCGAAGAAGGTCGGAACTCCCTTTTAAAATGAGGCCGATATAAAAGATCAAAATTAGTATTGGGGAGGAGAGTAGGATCTCCCCCTCATTCCAGCCTGTTTCTCTTAAAAAAATCGAGATCTTTTCCAAGATCCAATCTTTGGGGAGAAGTAGAACTGCTAAAATGTATACGAGCCAGACAAGGGAGGGAAGGAGTAGATGTTTCTTCTCCAAGCCTAAGGAAGAGACTTCTTCCGAATCTCTATCTTGGCTCACGCTATGGATTCCGAATAAGATGGGGCCAACGGAGGCAATAAGAGGAAATTGGATAAGCGAAATTCTTGGAAATTCTACGTAATAGCCGGAAACTAAGAGTAAAAAGCTGCCCTGGATCAGGCCCAAAATCAGGAAAATCAGGGCCAAAAGCCTATTTAGAGCTGTCTTTTTCTCCAAAACCAACTGCCCCAGGGACATTAGAATTCCAAGTGCTGTCCCGAATTGGGTAATTGCCCATAAGATCTGGAACCAAATCCCTGGATTGTAGTAACTATGACTTCCCATTCCCTCTGGAGGCATGGCAGGGAGAATCCAAAACTCAGAGTAAGTTGTCAAGGATTCCCTTTCTGATTTGGGGGAGAGGAGACTGAGGGGAATTTTGTAGGCACTTCGACGAGTTAGAACAAAATCTAGAATAAATTATATAAAACAGATGTTATTTATACATTATCTCCAGAGGGATAGAGAGGCATTTTCGTTTTTTGTAATATAGTCTTAATTCGAATAGACAAAATTGAAGTATCAAAAGATAGATTGAGACTTCCAATCGAAAAGTCTTATATTGAATAACAATTGTTATTTTAAAAAGAGCCCAAAATCACCCGGAAACTTTTTATAGTGTCTCGCTTATTTTTTTTCAAATGCATTGGAAATATAAGCCTGATATAAGCCTGCTTTATGTAGCGATCGCTATGCTGTCCATACTTGGAAAGAAACTGTTAGGATAAGCTAATAGATATGAATATAAAGAAAGCACACATTCTTTTCTCGCTGTGTTTGGCTCTGGGGATGGGCTGTCAGGCAGGTGGTGAGAAATCAAGCGCGGATACTTTTTACGATAATATCGATTATAAAGGAATTCGTCTTTTTAATTTGTTTGATGATTATCCTTCCATCAAATCAGGTTTCCAAAGTTTAGAACCTATTAATTTCAATCTTAAATTAGAGTCCTCCATGACCATTCCTTATAGAGAGGATATCGTGGGGTTCTTGCGGGTCTCCGGAGATCTTCTTCTTAAACCGGAAGCTCATGTGCGTCAGTCTCTTCTTAGAGTTCATTCTCTTTTAGATCGTATAGAAAAAGCACCGAATAACGCATTCGATGTTCTTCAGCCTTGGTTGGAATCTCTACGCACCTATCGTAAACCTGTGCTCCGTAATATGGCTCCTTTAAGCCAGACTGCGTTGAAGTACATGTACATGAATTATTCTAAAGAAACTATGGAAACCAAGTTCAAAGAGGTTTCCACAGTATTAAAAGATCCTGAAATTCGTATCCTGTTTGTAGAATTAGAGGATGTAATCGATAAGGCGATTAACAGGAACACGAATGCAAAACAAGCGATCTTCGGGCTCTTACAAGGAATGGTGGATCCTTCTCTCATCTCCGACAGAGTGATGAAGGAAAAAATGATCCAGATCATTTCCGCTCTTGGAAAATCGTTCCGCCAAAGAGCGGGATTTAGCGATGCTAAGTCTTCCGAGACTGTTCTTAAAAACCTGGTAGTTAATTTAGAGAAATTTTATACAGTAGGCGGTTCTGTATATTCTGATCCTGCCTTTGCGGATTATAGGGATGCTACTTATCCTTCGGAATTTGCTACCGTCATGTCAGAATCCTTCCGTTATTTAAGGCCAATGCTTGGAAGAGGAGGAAATTATACTGCTGATCCAAACGTTATTCTCTCCTTGGAAATGGCTAAAAACTTTGCAAAGTTCGATTTCTCCTCAGGTGTAACCGGTGTAGACAATTCTCTTAGAGAGTTGATCCGTATGGATGCTTCCGGTTTGGACAGAGCTGATCCTGCGAATATTACCAGTAGCCCTATTACCGCATTAGAATCCTTAATGTTCATTCTAACCTTGTCCGATACTTTCGGATTCCGTTGGGAAAATCCTGCTGATACTTCTATTATGAGATTAGAGCCTAACGGTTCCGTAAACGGCGGCCCTATGACTGGCGGAGTTCTCACCGTAGGTGACAGTATCTATTCTATGAGATCTGCAATGACTGGAAGCATTGGGATCAAATCTTTTATGAACCAAAGCTCTGTTGACGGTGCTGTGTTTAAGAATGGGGATGCTTCTACTCCTACAGCTCTTTCCATCGGGCTCAATACTCCAACTTTAACCTTATTGGAAGCTCCGGATCCAGCGATCATACCTGTTGCCAATGATCCGGTCTATACCAAGACGATTCCTTTTATCATGAAATTGATCCGCACCGTTCTGATCTCCGGCGGCGGCCCATACTATAATAAAAACCGTGTGGATTCAGGCGGGAATGTCCTCACTATCGATGGAAAATTATATAGAGATTCCAATGGTGTGGACCTGATTTACAAAGAATCCTGGAATACTTCCGAATACAGAATTAAGGTTTCGAATACTGCAAGCGGCTCTTGTAGCGGTGGAACAATCTGTAAGTGGGTAGGTCCAGGCGGACGCGAAACAAATGCGGTTGTAGCTAATAATTCTTTCACTCCGGTTGCTGCCGGCGCGAATGCTTCCGGAGCAAAAGGTTGGAGCATCCCTGTTTGGGAAATTCCAAAAGACAATGTAACCGAAAGGGCGGTAGATACCGACGAGGAAGCGATCTATAAGAATTTCCAATGGCTTCTTCATGAAAAACGTATGGTGGCAGTCATTCCTTTACGTGCTTCTCTTGGTAGCGGTGTTCCGTATAAGATGGCGGCATTTGTGACATTAATCGCAAATGGTATGACTGGTCTTATGAATGCAAGACCAGTCCTGCAAGACGGAACAGTTTGTGCGGATCGTATCAATGCGATCTGGAAGATCAAAAATACTTTTATTAAACCTGGTTGTGCAAGTTCAACTCAACCTAATTTCAGACAACCTGGTGTCCCGATTCTACAAGAGAATTATTCTGATATTCCGGGTGATAGTATGTTCTATCTGGAAGCCTGGGATTATGGAACGAGCGGTTCTGGTTCTTTGACATTCAATAGTTTAGGGGACGCTTCCGTTTACAGTATTTTCTATCCGAGTCCGGAAGATTCTTACGGAGTAATTCCTCAAGTGATTGCGGCTAACTTTGCCGTAATGGAAAGACTTTCTTTCTTAACTCCGGATAAGGTTCTTCCATCCGGACCGAATGTGGCTCTTTACGGAAAATCAGTAGAAGATGCTTGGGGACAAAGAAACCGACTTCTTCCTTTGATACTTTCTCTTGCCTGGACTTTGGATGACCAAGCAAGCCCAAGTTTGAACAAAAACCCATTCCAGATATTAACTGGACTTAGTGCAGCTTTAACTAGACCACTTCTGGCAAGGATTACAGATCCTGAGCCTAATAGCGGTGGAAGAACGATCGATGTCGTAAAAATTGTGAACTCTGACTCGAGCGTGAGAAGTAACTCTGCAACTGAATCGGAGTATTTCTTCCGCTATCTGGATCCGATCTCCAGTAAACCTGTACGTTCTCCACTTTCTATCTTAGCTGAAAATGAGAGAAGATACCAAGACGGACTCTTGAATTTGATGTCCAGAACGGACCTTTTATCCACATTCGTGCAAATGCTTGCCGAGATGGGAAAACCGGAAAGAGCAAGTGGTGCACTTCTTACCTTCCAATCCATCGCGGATTTGATCGGCGAAGTGAAACTTGCAAACGAAAGTCCAACCGCAGTCCAATTCAACTTGGAAGCATACTTAGGAGAAGTTAGAGATATGCTTGCGGCATTCCCTGACTCACGCGTTGCGAATATCTATGATCCGGAGTGGGATAGGTTAGGGAATTGGGCGGTTCGTCTCCGGGATTATTTCGATCCGGATTCTGTTTATAGTCTGATCCCTACCTTGGATTTCTCCATGGACATGATCATAGATAATATTCCTACGAATGCCCAGTTGTCAGGGATCGTGGATCTTCTGGGAGGACTCACTCGTGATCAGTCCAATACCCAGGATTACTTAATTACGAATTTATTAAGCGTAGATACTGCAGATCTTGCACAAGTCTCCGCTCCTTACGGAAGAAGCACCGTAGGAGTGTTGATGGGAATCGTAAAGACCGGCGAATTCTACTCTTACTTAGAAGCGGATATGAAAAGTCCGCATTCACTTAAATCCATATTCAAAGACGCTAAACGACTTTTAGTGTCGGATATGATCCAAACACAAAGAGAAGACCAAAGCTCACTGATCTATACGGCAGGAGTGTTGATGGGTATTTTTGCGGATCTTGCTTCTACGGGTAAAAAACAATTCCCGGACGGATTCGTATTCTACGACAGATTTAACGAAGATGAAAACTCGGACACCTATTGGGATAGGTTTGTTACGGTATTCACCCGGTGAGAATAATGAAGAGAATTTTTTTGGGAAAAATAAGTCGAGGGCTGGAAATGAATCTGAAAAATATAAAAGTTTCTAATGTCGATAAGGGAATCAAACTCGCGATCCTTTCTATTTTATGGGCAGGCGTTTTAGGATGTAGCCCTGAAAAAATGAAAGGATTTGCAATGTCGGATATTTTCGACCTAGGATTCTTTTCTGGAGGAAGAATATTCGGCGCGAATCCGAATCTTCAGCCTCCGTATAACAGTGTGGACAACGATACCGCTGTTCTTCCTGTAGATTTTGGTTCTAGTAATCCTCAGGCAACTTTATTCATCAATTCCACTGAAAACGTGGATAGATACAAAGAATTGGAAATCCGTTTTTCCCATCCGATGAATAAGGCTACTGTAGAATCGAGTTTTTCCATCACCGGCGTTTCCGGAAATCTTTCCGGACCTACTCCTGGTGGAGAATTCTATTGGATGAGTAGTCAGAAACTTCGTTTCAATCCTTATAGAGAATTGAAACCGGCTGAGACTTATACTCTTACTATCAATCAGGACGCTGCTACCATAGGCGCGGTTTCTCTCGAAAACTATACAATCACTTTCAGAACTGGATTGGATTATGGTCTTACAAATAAGATCACACAAGGAAGCCAATACACTTTGAACGGCACGAATGATATAACATTCGACCAGTCCGCCGCTCTTACACTCGCTTCTACATATTCAAGCCCTGTTGCGGGAGAAAATTATATCCAATCCGTTTCTTTGAAAAAGATCGGATCCAGCAATTCTCAGGATATTTGTACCACTCCTCCTTGCTCTATGAGCGCTACAATTTCTTTGAACCTGAGCACTTCTCAAGTTCCTCCAACGGTCGGTGGGAATACCTACTATTATGAGATTGCTACTACGAACGGAAAAACTTTCCGCAAGTATTTTAGCTTTAACTACGGTAGATTGGAGAATGCCAACGGAGTTCTTCCTTACGTGGCAAACGGTGTAATGGACGAAGCGCAGATGCTTCCATTCTTAGGAAAAGCCATCCAGAAATATACTACAGGCGCTTTCAAGGTGAAGGATTCAACCGGAACTCCTCGTACTTTCCAAGAATTCTTATTAGGAATGCCTGATTTTCCTAAGAAAAAATTCTTCGAAAACGGAAATTGGACCATCGGCGAAGCTTGTATGAGACAAGATGCTAAAATGTCTGGGGATGCGAACGTAGCAGCATTTAAAGATTTCGATTATATTCCTGTGTTTGGAGCTAAATCTGGCGGCGCTGGAAGAGGATATTGTTGGGTAAGACACCCTGACTGTGTTACGGATAACGGACCTCCTTATCACCCTAAAAAGAGAAATGGTATCGATAGAGACCAATGGTGGAATACCTATAATAGTAATAACTGTGGGCAAAACCAGAATAACGCAAATTATCCTCAGGCTTGTAAAAATTTATTCCATTGGGGTGAGGCCGCTTGGAGTCTTTGCCATTATCCTACCGATGTAAAATCTTATAAAAACGGCGGATATACTTCCACAGTATTCTCTCCATTCGGTAGACCGGAAGGTGATATCGGATCGGCAGGAGAAGATTTGTTAGATTGTGCATTCCCCGCATGTTTCTTCGATTCATATCATATCGAAAAAATCGCTCCGGGACCATTCTCTAAATACAGTGCTATCTTAAACGTGGCTTCCGGTGGAATTGCAGACGGAAGTGCTGCTATCACTCTGGACGTATATGTAACGGACATGAGACTTCCTAAGTTTGTCCGTTGTGGATCAAATAACGCAACTCATGGTTGTTCTGCAGGAACCGGAACCCAGTTAGGAAACGTTGTTGCAGACTTAAAAGTAAACCCTGGCTCCGGAGGAGTAAATCCTGGATTAGGTTTGGATCTTAAATCCAGATATACCGAAGTGGATCTTTTAGTAGTCTCTCGTTTCGAGGATTGGTATGGGGCATTTAACGGACCGGGTGCATTGCTCGTATTCAGAACAACTGCTAAGTTGAACTGGGATCCTGCAGTAGAAGGAACTTTAAATCCGGCAGGTTATGATTGGAACGACGTAAAACTTTCCAAACCTCGTTTGGCATTGGCTCGTACTCGTAACAATATGACTGTGACTTCCGACGGTTTAATCAATATGACTGTTCGGACTCCTTTTACCGTGAACGACGATTATTTCCCTGATAATCCTAGCGTTGCACAGATACTTGCGAATTCGAATAACTTCTTCATACGCCCATGGGCAAACCCTTTGCATATGTCGTTATCAGGTTTATATCCTGGGGAAGATACTTCTGACTTCATGTATACTGCTCCGATGACTTATATTCATGGTAGTGAAGGTTTTAACACCATCATCGAAGCTCTCGTAGGTAGAGAAGAGCTTAGTAATATGGCGAACCTGACTGTGGACCAAGTGAAACAGATTATCACCCAATACATGCTCAGAGATATCGTGCAAAGGATTGCTCCTAACGTTCTGAACTCGGTGATTGCCGACTTGAGAGACACTGGAGTTACGATCACTTTACCAAGTTATCTTCCCGCACCACTTGGAAACTTCCCATTAACGGTGAAGTTCAAATTGAATACGGATGCTGCCATCAAACATGATGGTACTAATAAAGGACTTGTGACTTCTCTGGACTTTGCGTTTACGAGCGGTTATAACCCTGCAGGTGGACTCAGAACCCAATCCGGAAAAACAGGAATGGTTACTACAAGGACTTGGACTGCGGCAAATCCACCTCCTTCTACTTATCAATTCAGCCAATCCGCTGCGAACCCTGGGTTCTTGATCTCTATGCATACAGATACGATCTCTCAGGCTGCATTCCATTTATGGCAGAGAAGGGGATTGGATATCGTGTTAAACAAAGCGTTTATCGATGGAATGAATGCTTTTGCCGGCGCAGATCCTCTGTTCGCGTTGACCACTTCTTTCTTAAAAGCTTCTCCTCTGGTTACAATCCTTGTGCCAGGAAGAAATAAATTACAAGGTCTGAACGGTTCCAATGCGATAGCACCTCCGGTAAAATCTTACGATGATATCGATATGGTGATGTCTCCGATCCATGCACCTAACGTGAAGTTTAAACCGATGACTGCCACTGGAGTACCTAAGATGAGATTGTATTTTACTGAAATGCAATTGCAGATCATCGCTAAGAAACCAACTTCTTGCACAGGACTCGTGGACGATGAACTTACAGATTGCCAAGCCGATACGAGGGCGAACGGTTACCAACAAACTCTTGGAACAGTTCGGATAAGTTTTGCTGCGGACGCTGACTTCCGTTTCAAAATGTTCTCCAACCCGACCAATAACCCTGCATTTGCTAACTTAAATGCACTTCAGGTAATCTTGGATCCGGTGAATAACTTGGATTATGCCGTAGAAGTTTTAGAAGGACAAACTTATAATCCATTCGGTTTGGATCCTGACGGTATTAAATCAGTGATCTCTCCGTTAGTCACCACTTTGGTGATACCAATGGTGAACAGTATTATGAAAGAGATACCAATGCCTCCAGACATCACTTTCCCTAAATTGATCAATCCTGCAGGAACTCAATCCTGTGCGATCAGTGCGAAGAGTGATAAGGTACAATTCTTCACCTTGAATACTCCTCAAGTTGCGGATCCGTATCTGTTAGGAGGAATGAGATTCGTAGGACAAGCTGTTACAGATCCTGCGTCTCTGATTGTCTGCCCTTAAACACTCCTAGCTATTTCGAAAAACTAGATATCGAAATGACCGAAAGGGTTTTCCCCTTTCGGTTTTTTTTTATGAGAGCTTATTGGATTACTAAATTAGAAAAAACTTATGAGTGAGTCTTCACTCAATCGATATTATGCAATTTTGATTTTCTTTTGCTACAATTTCGCAAAAGTTTTCGTTCGATTTTTGTCGAACGGCGGTTATTATTTCATAACGATCGTTAGAACGCGCTATATAATCTTCTAAAAAAGAAAAGGAAACTCATTCAAATACTTGCATTTAAAAATAGTGAGCATTTAGTCACAATTTTTGTCCCGTTTTCATAAATGGGTTGCAGGAATCTGGATAAGATAGGAAACGAAAAGTGGATATGACGTATTACCAGCTTTCATGTTATTTGGTGGTGACTGTATTAGTTTACCGTACGATTCATAATTTAGTTTTATATTTTAGAAATCGGAAGCAGTCATACCTTCTTTACTTTGCCTTGCTTCAAGTTGCGTATGGAGCTTATCTATTTTGTTTTATCCAAACAATCAATGTAGAAAATCCTGAAAAGGCTTTACCCTGGGAAAGAGTGGAGAATGCGACAGCGGTGGTATTTGCTACGTTTATCGCATTATTCGTGAATAACTATAAAAAACTTTTTAGCAGGGACTTCATTCTGCTATACGTGTTCATGAACCTGATCCTGGTAGGGATACTTTTGCAGGATCCGAACGCTTATACAATGAGCGTTGCTCATCCGAAACATTTTCCTTCTTTAGGTATAGTGATCTATGAAACAGATCAGCCTACCATTATGCAGTTTATCTTTCTTTCCAGTATTCTAATGATTATCTGGACAGTAATGAAGGTAATGAATCAGTTCCGTAAGAACAGATTTAGAAATCATTTTCTATTTTACGGATTGGTATTTTTTTTCGCGAGTTTGATTGCAGATATCTTGGTAGCAAGCGATTTGCTCGGCATTCCATATACTTCTCATTTTAGCTTTTTGATCCTAATGTTCTGTGTGGACAGCTTCCTGACTGTGAATAAGTCGGAAAGGGAAGTCCGTATGGAATTTAAGGAATCCGTTTCCAAATGGCTTACTAAGCCGGAGGCTTCTTCTTTTAGAATACAAGCGAAAGACTTAACTGGAGAAGGTTCCGAATCCAAAGGTCTCAAAGAGAAAAACCGTAACCCTAAAAAATTGAGCGTAAGAGCTTTAGGTCCATTAGAATTGGATTTGGATGGGAAGAAGATCCCTGCAGCTGAATATTCCAGTAAGAAAAAACTACTCAAACTCATTAAACTTTTGTTAGTACGTTTTGGAAAAGGTGTACATAAGGAAGAATTATTAGAAAATCTTTGGCCAGGAATGTCCGAGAAAAATGCTCTGAACAGCCTACATGCGTTACTTTTCCGTCTCCGTAAAATTTTAGGAAATCCGGAAGCGGTCGTATTCGCAGAAGATAGATTATTCTTCCATCCTGAATTAGTAGAAGCGGACTTTGTGGAATTCGAGAGAAAGTTTGAGACTGCCGGAAAGTTACTTCGAAACAAAAAAGAAGAAGAAGCAGTACAATCCTATAGAGAAGCACAAGAGCTTTATACGGGAGATTTTTTCGAATTCGATCTGTATTTCCCTGAATCAGAACTAAAACGTGAATATCTGCGCAAGAACCTAATCGAAATTTATAGAATCTTATGCGAGTATTCCCAAAAAGCAGGGGATGCTAATTCTCTACTTTCCGATTCGGAAAGTTGGATACGTTTGGATGATCTGGATGAAAGGGCTTGGAGATTTCACTTTGAGTCTTTACAATCTTTAGATCGTAAAAACGAAGCTTTGCGCAAATTCGAAGATATGAAGAAGATCCTGAAAAAAGAATTAGGTGTGGAACCTGACCAAGAGACAGTATCTCTTATAGAAAAGATCCGGGTCACTTCTCCAGTGAGCTGATTGTTTTTAGGAAACACTGCACCATAAAATAAAACGCTCATTAGAAAAAAAATATTGGACGAAGTAAATCCCTTCTGTACGTTCTTCCAGAATCCCCCATAATTCTAAGTAAAAATAACCCCCGAAATAAAATGAATAAACGAATCCTTTTTTTTGTAACGATTGTTACAATTACCCTGGCAAACTGTTCCATCGTATATAGAGTTACCGGTACAACTTTAAACTCTTATGCCCAAGACCATTTGGTCCCTCATTATCTAGCTTCTGACGACTTGGATGCGATCTGTAATGGAGGAACTGCACTTGGACCTTTAGTATCTTCTTTCGAAAGAACTGGAGCTTCCGTGGAATTAGCTACGATGGTAGCTCAAATGGGAGCAGGAATGTGTGCGGAAAAACAGGCACAGGAAGCGGAACTTTTGTATATCGCTGCAGTCCGCAAGGGTAAGGGAGAAGAAGCTCTGGACAACCAGGCAAGACAGATTCGTTACCATGGGATAGCCGCAAAAAGATACGGGGACGCGCATAATAGATTTCTCCAATACTTTGGAGAATGGAATGGAAAATGTCCTTCTATCAGCGAACACGAAGAGTTATACTATTTAGTAGGACTTTCTTCCGGATTATTGGCTATTCTTCATGATTTTGCTTCTCAAGGATATGCGGGGATCACTCGCGAAGTGCCTAGCGTAGTTGCAGGCGGATCTAAATGTTTAGATTCTAAAAAATGGTGGGGAACTCCTTTGGCATTGGAAGCTGTAGTATGGCTTTCAGTTCCAGGTGCAACTCCTGAGGGAAAGGATGCTAATAAACAAATGGAAGAGGCAGTCAAACAAGGCGATCAAGCCGGAGTTCGTATGTCTAGAGCCTTCCAGATCCAAGCCGCTGCCGGAAAAGGCGACGTAGAAAAGATCAAAAAACTTATATTAGAACATTCTAAAGTTCTTAGCCAAATACCTGCAAAGAAAGAATATCTTTTCTTGGAAGCTTTTGCGGAAAATTTATCTCGTCATGAATCTGATAAAATTTGGATGAAAGAGACCGGACATAGGGGACCGATTAATTTCTCCTCTTTCCCGGGAAAAAAGAAAAACAATAAAGAAGAAGACGATCTGTTAAAAGATCTTTGAGCGGGTTCTTGGGTGGAAAACGAAAAAAAAGGGACCTTAAGGAGAAAAAACTATATGAAGAAGTTTCTCATTCTATCGGTAATCATTCTTGGGACTTGGATGTCCGTAGGCGTGGGAGCAGCGGAGACGGTGGATCGATCCATGTGTGTATTCGATCCTTCCGGCGCACACGGAGATGTGTTTAAAGCGGCACAAAGATACCAAGCACAAGCTTTAACCTGGGGAATTCGCCTGGATCTAAAAGCTTATACTGACGAAGTTGTGGCAAATTCCGACTTCAAAGCCGGAAAATGTAATATGGCATTCTTAACTTCTCTTAGAGTAAGAAGTTATGTGCATGAATCAGGATCCATCGAAGCGATCGGTGCATTGCCAAGTTATGACCTTCTACGCAAAACAATCGAAGCATTATCAAATCCTAAAGTAAGAGAACTGAATACTGACGGCGATTACGAGACCATGGCTATGTTCCCTGGTGGAGCAGTTTATCTTTTATTAAGAGACAAAAACTTGAAAGATATCAAGGACTTGGCAGGTAGAAAAATCGCTACTTTAACTTATGACCAAGCTGCCACTACAATGGTGGATATTGTAGGAGCTTCTATGGTTCCTGCTGAGATCGCTACTTTTGCAGGTATTTTTAATAACGGAAGAGCGGATGCTTGTTATTCTCCGGCAATCGGGATCAAACCTTTGGAACTCATGAAAGGAATTTCTCCGAATGGTGGAATCGTTCGTTTTCCTATCGGGCAATTGACCTTCCAAATTGTAGCTCGCCACAAGGATTTTGCAGAAGGTTTTGGAAACACTTCCAGAGCATGGGCGGCTACTCAATTTGATGCAATGCTTTCTCTTACTAAAAAGGCGGAGCAAGAAATCCCAGCTAAGTATTGGATAGAAGTTCCAAAAGATCTTCAAAAGAACTATTTCGAAAAATTCAGAGAAGTTAGAATTAGGCTGAGAGACAAAAAAGTATATCATCCAACCATTCTGAAATTAATGAAAAGGGTTCGTTGCAGTGCGGATAAAGAAGCCGCTGAGTGCGCCGATAACCTGGAATAATTTCCAAAACTAACATAAAAAAGGCGGGAAAATTCTTTCCCGCTACTCTTATATCAATCAATCGCAGATTCCAGAGGATATTCTATGTGGAGAAAAATCGTTTCCTGGGCGGTATTATTCTTTTTATTCGTACCCCTTGTTCAAAGTGGAAGCCAGCTAGTACAAGCTAGGTTACTCGGCTTAGGCGGCAGTATTTGGCCGAACTATGCAATGATCCGAAATGTTTGTGTCGTCGATCCGAATGCGGAAGCGGATACAAAGGCGGAAGTCAGCCAAGCGGATATGGACGCTTTGGACGATATCGGTCTTGGAGATACAACTGGCGGGAAGAATGTAGGAGTTCCTACAGGACCCACCGAAACACAATTGGAGTTGGAGAAGCTCGCGGGCTCTCTTACTACAGGACAGAAATTATATTGTGGATTCGAGCGTAGGCTTTCTTGGCTTACTATCTCGGCCATCGATTATATTCCTATGACGATGGTGGTACTTCTGCTCGTAGCAGGAACAGTTTCCACTACCAGAAGATATCATATCGCTCTTCGAAATCCAGAAAACTCTAAAGAGGAAAAGATCACCGAATGGAGCCAGATCATCGCAAATTCCATCATCATGGTTTCTGCTGCGTTCATGTATCCTCTTCAAAAAGGTGTGGAGGCTCAGATCCAGGTGCTTTGGGTTCTCGGACTGATTCTTTTAGCTGGATTAAACTTTTATAATTTAAAAAACCCTCTTTTTAAAAATGGAGAAGGTAAGCAGAATACAAAACTTTCCAACGCATTATTATGTGTTCCTCTTTATGCTTGGATGTCGATTATCTGCGGTTTGTACTTTTTCTTACTGGAACATCATCCGGCAGGACTTGCAATCTATCTCCAGAAATTGACCGCACATGCTTCCTTGTATATCCAGATCGGTTTGTATGTATGGACCGGTATTCTATTGAGAGATACATCCTTAGGCAGAAGATTTTTCGACTTATTAAACCCTTGGAAATTCCCTTCCGAGCTTATGGCGGTGATTGTAGTTGTGGTTGCTGCTCTTCCTACTGCCTATAGTGGAGCTTCCGGAATCGTAGTTCTTGCATTAGGAGCTACCATCTTCAAAGAATTGAGAAGGGCAGGTGCAAGCCAAGAAAGAGCATTAGCTGCTACTGCAATGTCTGGAAGTTTGGGAGTTGTTTTACCTCCTTGTTTACTCGTTGTGATCGTAGCTTCCTTAAACTTGGAAGTTACCACTGATGAATTATTCTATTGGGGATGGAGAGTATTTGCTTTATCGACTACCTTCTTCTTGATTGTTAGCTGGTTTAGTAGAACCGAATCCTGGAAGATTCGTCCCGAACAAGATGCTTTAGGTAAATCTTTAAAAGCGCTGAAATCGTTTTCGGTTTATTTAGTGATCTCCGTTGCGATCGTTTTGACGATTGTTCTTGCGCTCGGAACTCATTTCGACGAGAGAACCGCTCCTTATATTCTTCCGATTGCGATGCTTGCTTTATTATTCATCGACTATCGTATTTCCAAAAAGGAAAAATTGGAGAATGGAGAAACTCATACGGAAGAAGTTGAACTTGCCAGAACTTCCTACGATGCCGGCTCTCACTTAGGAGCTCTTCTTCTTTTGATGGGAATGTCTGCATCTATGGGCGGGGTTTTCGAAAGATCGGAAGTGATCAATCTATTCCCGACTCATCTTGGTTCTCCATTGTCTGCAATGCTCATTCTTACTTTCGCACTTGTGATTATCGGAATGTTGATGGACCCTTACGGTGCTGTGATCTTGGTTTCAGTAACCTTGTATCCGATCGCAAAGGCAAACGGGATCCATCCTTTGAATTTCTGGATGACTGCACTTGTTTCCTTTGAGTTGGGGTATTTGACCCCACCGGTTGCACTCAATCACCTGTTGACCAAACATGTAGTGAGAGAGCAGTTGATAGAGGATAAAAGTTTAGAGACCAAAGGTTTCTTTGCAAGGCATGAACATATCGTAATTCCGATTATTGTTCTGACTTTGACCTTACTTGTGACCGCTTTCGGACCGATCCTGTATTCTAAATACTCCGGTTAAGAGAACAGTGGTTTCGCGCAGAAGCCACGGAGACCACTGAGAGTTTAGATATCCGATGTAGGAACTCCTACATCGGATAGTTCTGAGGATTTTCCACAAATCGCACTGTAAGACTGACTACATGCAACAAATTAAATGAATCTCTGTAATAAGAACCGCAATGTTGGAATTCCAACATTGCCCATTCTATCTCCTCGTCCTCTGTGAACTCCGTGCGAGATTTCTTACTTCTTCTTTTTTTTCTTCTTATCTTTGGCTTTGGGGAATTCTAGCTTGGAAGGACCGATATTTCCTTTTGCAAATTGTTTCTTCTTGGTTTCAATCCAAGGTAAAACCCAGACCAGTTCTTCTGCCAGAGCAAATAAGTTTTCGTTAATATCCACAAGCTCTTCTATTACCAGAAAATAAGCTACACTGGATTTCAGTTTGCTGTCTCCCTTGCGGATACGTTTCATCTGGTTTTTGTAAATACGAACTTTGAGATCCGAAAGTTCTTTTGCTTTTTTGCCCGATCTTGCCTTGTCTACGAGACCCGGAACCTTGTCCGCCTGTGCCAGAAGTTCAAAAAGATCTTCCGCCAGTTTGCGTAATTCTTTTAGATCTTCTCTTTCGTCCTTAGTAAGTCCTGTTTGGAAACGATCTATTTTTTCGGAGGTGTTCCTGTGAATATTCGTAAGATTTTCAGTGATACGGTCAATATAACCGAGTGCATTCGTAAAAGGGTGAATGGATTGGAAATCCGACTCGTCAAAATGTCTATCAACCAGACTTAAAAAACCGGAGATAGAAGATTCGTAATTCTTTTTCAGGTTCTTTAATATTTTAGAAGCCTGTTTAAAGTCCTTCTTCTTTCCTCCAATATAACCGGAAGAAAGTGTATTCATTGCCTTCTTCGCTAATAACAAATTTCCTAACAAAGAAGAAAGAGACTTAGAAAGTGCTTTTTCAGGATGTTTGGTTAAGAGTAGAAGTTTTTCCAGATTCTCATCGTATTCGGCCTTTCTTTTCTTGTGGATACGATTAAATGCGATCACCAAGAAGAATGTGAACACTAAAACTACGACTACTGCTGCAAAGCCGAAGTAATAAAATAAAGCCGCGATAAATCCACCGGTGAAAGAGGCAAAAACCGCAGTCATAAACCATCCGCCTACAACTGTTAAAACTCCGCTGACACGATTGACTGCATTTTCCTTTTGCCAAGCTCCGTCCGCAAGAGAAGTTCCCATCGCTACCATGAAGGTAACGAAAGTGGTAGAGAGAGGAAGTTTTTCGATGGTCCCTACAAGAATCAGCGCCGATGCGATCAGAATATTTACGGATGCTCTTAATAGATCGAACGCGTCACTCTCATGTAGACGGACAAGTTCCAAGGTCCCGCTTTGTTTGAATCTGGAAGCAATCCAATTTCGGACGATAGAAGGTAAAAATCTTTTTATAGGATAATAGATTCCGACTGCGATCTGGACGAACACTCTTGCTACTAAACTGGATTGGTAAGCTTCTATTGTTTCGCCTTGAGAACCTAAGCTGACTTCGGTCCTAGTGACTGTTTCTGCCTTCTTGGATTTGAATAATGCGATGATCATAATCAAGGCGGCGCCGATCAGAAGCCTATTGTCCGTAAGAACTTCTTTTCCTAAGCCGCTTGCCATTGTATTTGCGTCCCAATTAGCTGCTTTGATCAACTCGTGAGTTTGTAAACTTGCGATCGGAACCCCTATGAAGTTCACTAGGTCATTACTTGCAAATGCCATTGCAAGTGCTGCGGTTCCAAATAGCACAACGATCTTTAAAACGTTCACTTTGGAGAAGATCAAGATTTGGAATAGGATGGAAAATCCTATAAAACTTAAGGCCAGAATGGTTTTAAAATTGGTCTGGATCCAGGCCAAAACTTCCTTACTCAAGAAAGTGGAACCCTTCATTGCGGTGAGTAGAATGAAGAAGATCACAACTGTGACTGCCAGTCCCGAAAAAATTCCCCCGAACCATCTCATTGTTTTTTCTAGACGGAAACTGAAGATCAATCGGAAGAAGAACATCAGGACGAGTCCGGCAAAAAAGGCGAGTATCACTGACAGTGCGATCCCGAAGATGATCTTTAAAGCGGACTCTGAGTTTATAATCTTAAATGCGTCGTTTAGTGTGTCTGCTTTGAGAAGAGCCAGGACCAAAGAGGCGCCTAATAATTCGAAAACCAAAGAGACAGTCGTCGAGGTAGGCAGTCCTAAGGTATTATATAAATCCAGAAGGATGATATCGGAAACCATCACCGCCAAAAATAAGAACATCAACTCGGCTAAGCTGAAAAATTCAGGATGAAAGATCCCTTTTCTTGCGACCTCCATCATTCCGCTGGAGCTCAATGCCCCGAGTAAAATACCGAATGCAGAAACGATCAGGATGATTTTTCTGGAAGCCGCTCTAGAACCGACTGCCGAATTCGTAAAGTTCACTGCGTCATTGGAAACTCCGACGAGTAAGTCCATTACTCCGAGTACAGCCATGACTCCTACGATGATTAAGAAGATATCCATGTATCCTATTCCTGGAAATTTTGAAGGGAGACCGCCCGAACCGGGCCTTTTGGGTAGTATTTAAGGCAAAGTGGGAGCCTCAACCCAAATTTCCGTCGGTTTCTTTTTCAAAATGGTGATTATGAAATGCGCTTTCGATTTCCCCCCGACCTGAAAGAATGGGTGATCTAACCGGTTTTCTTAGAAAGCAGGAGACTGGTGATCGATCGTCGCGAAATAAAAAAGGAGGCGGTATGAAGATTTCAGTGGGCAATCTTCCTCAAGAATGGAAGGAAGAAGATTTGGAAAAACTATTCTCCAAATACGGAAAGGCTGAACATATATCCATTAAAAAGGACAAACTCACAGGACGTTCTCTGGGTTACGGTTCTTTAGAAATGGAAGATGGAGCAGCAAAAAAGGCCCTGGAAGCTTTAAACAAGTTCGAGGTTTCCGGTAAGGTTTTGACGGTGGTAGACGCCGAAGAATGGAAAAAGGAATTCGATAAAAAACAATCCGTAAAAGGTGGACCTGGTCACAATAAGGTGCAGGGAAGCCAGACCACGGGAGGTTTTGGAAGTTCCGTCAGACGTACTGGAGGTAGAGGAAAATGAATCTAAAAAGAATCTATATATTAACTGCAATTTTAATCTCAGCATTCGTTTTGAGCCTGAATGTATTTGCTCAAGCTCAGAATGGTCTGGTGATTAAGGACATCAAAAAGGGGACCGGAAAAGAGGCCTTCAATGGGTCTAACGTAACCGTTCATTATACCGGCTGGCTTACCAACGGGAAAAAATTCGATAGCTCCAAAGATAGAGGAACTCCTTTCCGTTTCGATTTGGGTGCTGGGCAAGTGATCCGCGGTTGGGATAAGGGAGTCCAAGGCATGAAAGAAGGTGGAATTCGTAAATTGACCATCCCTCCTGAAATGGGTTATGGAAGTTCCGGTGCGGGAACTATTCCTCCGAATTCTACCCTGATTTTCGAAGTAGAATTGTTAAAAGTCTACTGACATTTCTGTGTTAATTCTGTTGCTTCTATTCTAAGGAATCAGAAGCAACAGTAGAAAATTATCACGATTTCACTGCAATTCACGACAAACCTGCATCCGAGCACATCCTTCTTCTTCTTTTTTTTCCAAATTTGTAATATTTAAACAAGGCCGCTCTTCCCATCTACTATACAGAGAAAAAGGGGAGGAAGACGGTTTTGAATCAAGAAAACACATTAACTGCTGCATCTTCTTCCCAATATCGTACTTTATTCGAGCACCAACCATTAGCCGCCTTTTTGGTGGAACCGGATGGAACAATCGCATTGGTCAACCAGAAGTTCGAAGATATCTCCGGAAGGAAAAAAAAGGAGATAGAGGGACGAATGAAATGGTCCCAGTTTGCACACCCAGACGATACAGAAAGTCTGATGGACGCTTTCCTGGACAAATCTAGACATGAAGTCCCAAAAGTGTTTTCTGCAAGAACAAGACTTCTTTCCGTAAATGGATACAAAAAGGTATATGTAAGAGCTAACCGGATTCCAACGGCAGAAGGTAGAGTGCTCGTTCAGATTCAAGAGTTGGATGAAGAAGGTCTTTTAAAAGATTACTCTTTAGAAGATTCCGATTATCGTTGGCGTTCCTTCTTGATGGAAGGAATGGATTTCGTAGTTATCATGGACTTGAATGGAAACGTATTATTCATTAATAAAACATTCACAGGGATTCCGGCAGAAGAGATCCAAGGCAAAAACTTTTTCGAAGTATTAAAAACTTCCGATGCATTAAAACTACAGTCAGTCATCGCAAGGGTATTGAATACCGGAAAGCCGGAAGCATTCGAAGAATGGAGTAGCTTCACAGGTAAAAGAAGTCATTATTATATTAGGATATCTCCGGTTACAAAACAAAGAGAGATTAGCGCGATCCTGCTTGCGATCTCAGATACCACTCAGCAAAAAGAATCCGATTCGGATCGTTTGAGAAGAATGGAATCTCAAAGGCATAGACAAAAGTTGGAGGCCCTCGGGACCTTGGCCGCAGGTGTGGCACATGAAATCAATAATCCTCTTACAGGTATCTTAAATTATGCCGAGCTTGTTCGCACTCAGGTAGAAGAGAACGAATCCCTTTCTAAAAATATGGAAGTGATTATCCGGGAAAGTGAAAGAATTTCCGGGATTGTAAGAAGTCTATTAGGTTTTGCTCATAAAGAAGAAGGTATTAAAGCTCACGTATCTACGGGAGAAATTTTATATTCTTCTATCCAACTTCTGTTACCGTTTTTAGTACGAGACGGGATTAGGATAGAAGGAATGGATCGTTTGGTGGATCCTGACTCCGAAATTTCATTGGTACTAGGCGAGCCGCAAAAACTAAAACAGGTTTTTCTAAACTTGATCACAAATGCAAGGGATTCTCTCAACGAAAAATATCCGTTCGAAACGGATCAGAAGAGGATTCAGGTATCTCAAACCATTATTCAGAGAGGGGATACACGTTTTGTCCGTGTCACGGTGAAAGACTGGGGGCTTGGGATAGGTGAAGAGAATCTGAATCGGATTTTTGATCCATTCTTCACTACAAAACCAACCACGGTCGGAACTGGGCTTGGACTTTCTGTAAGCTATGAGATCGTTCGAGAGATGGGCGGAGAGATAGAGGTGGAAAGTTCCGAGGATGAATACGCTACATTTCACATCATGATCCCCGCTTCGGAAAAGATTTCTTGACCTTGCTTTAGGCGAGGGGATACTTTTGATCTCCTATGTCAGAAGCAGAGGAAAAAACTTCCGGAACCCGCACACCATTTCAATCCGCTTCTAGAAAAGATGTAATTCGGATCTTAGAGAGAATTACGGACGCTTTTTTGTCCCTGGACAAGGAGCTTAAGATCTTATACGCCAATTTCGAGGCCGAAAAACTTCTAGATATTATCCGAGAAAATTTGGTCGGTAAAAGATTACCGGAAATTCTTCCCCAATTCAATTTTACTTCTTTATTCCCTGCGATGATAGAGTCCATGCATTCCGGACTTCCAAAAGATTTAGAAATCTTAGATCCGAAAGAAAATATTTGGTATGAGGTCCGTATCTTTCCTTCTGTCGAAGACATCGCAGTCTATTTGCGCGATGTGACTTCCAGAAAAGAAGGAGAAGTAAAACTCAAAGAATCTGAGGAAAGATTATCCGAACTTGTGAGAACTTCTTTGGATTCTATTCTTTCCGTGAACGAATCCATGGAAATCCTGATGATGAATCCGGCAGCTGAGAAATTGTTCGGATATTCCTCTTGGGAAGTGAACGGAAAGTCTTTGGATTTTCTACTTCCTAAAAGACGTAATAAACTTTTTTCTAAAGTATTACATAAAATAGGAGAAAGTCCCGATCGAGGGATTTTTGGACCGTTTAGGGCTAGACGTAAGAATGGAACGGAACCTATTTTAGAAGCCTCCGTTTCCAAGGTAAATACTTCTTCCGGGAAAGGATATACTCTAATACTCCGAGATATCACCGATAGAATATCTATCCAAAAAAAATTAAGAGGAACCGTAGAAGAACTCAAAACGGTTGATAGGGAGAGGTTGGACCTCCTACAAAATCTGGAAGCGGAAGTAGAGTCCCGTTCCCAAGAACTAACCAGATTTTATCGATTAATGAAGGAAGAATTAAATCTTGCAAAAAGAGTACAGAATAGTTTACTCCCGCCGATCGATTATTCCATTCCGGGGGTTCAAACTTTTGTAAATTATGTTCCTGTAATGGAAGTCGGGGGAGATTGGTTCGATATATTCGAATTTCGTCCAGGTGTTCTCAGGGTGATTTTGGCCGATGCCACCGGTCATGGGGTGCAAGCAGCACTTGTGACTATGACCATCAAAGGAGTTTATGAACCGCTCAAATATTTAGCGGATTCTCCTGTGGAGCTGATCAAAGGAATTAATACGGATTATTGTAGGAATTTCAAAAACCTACAAATGTATTTTTCCTGTTTTATCTTGGACGTGGATACCATAGAAAGAAAGATCAGATTTGCGTCCGGGGGCCATCCTGCACTTTTATGGAAATCGAAATCGGGGATCAAACCTTTGGAAAGAACAGGTTCTCTTTTGGGTTTGAATGCAAAGATGGAATATTTGGAAGAAGAATTCGAATACTCCGAAGGCGATTCTATACTGATGTTGACAGATGGGATCTTTGAAGAATTCGATTCGGAACAAAACCCATTCGGAGAAGAAAGGATAGAAAAAATTTACAGAGAGTCCGGATTGAGCGGACTAGAACTTCATTCTCATATCATAAATGAAATGAAAGCTCACCTGGGAGAAAAAGAACCTCAGGACGATATCACTCTGATTTCTCTGAATCTGACCTAATCTCAGTTGACCTAAAAACTTATTTAGAAGGACATTCTTTACGTGTCCGAATTTCTCATACTCTTCCCATTACTTTTGGTTTTGTTAGGATTCGGATTTGCTGAATATATTTTTCATATCTCCAGAAGGAATAAAATCCCAGTCCGCATTCATGTGAATGGCACTCGTGGAAAAAGTTCAGTCACAAGATTGATCGCTTCCGGTTTGAAAGAAGGCGGATTTAAAGTCCTTGCTAAAACCACAGGAACCGTTCCAAGACTCATATTACCTGACGGTTCCGAAAAAAATATTATCAGATACGGTGCTCCCAATATTTTAGAGCAGAAGTTTGCGATCCAAGAAGCAGTTAAACAAGGGGCGGATATTATCGTTCTGGAATGTATGGCTCTTGTTCCATTCAACCAAAAGATCTCGGAAGAAAAATTGATCCGTGCCACCCATGCAGTCATAACAAATGTAAGAGAAGATCATTTAGAAATTATGGGACCGGAAAAAAAGGACATAGCCTTGGCTCTAAGCGGTTCTATTCCAAAATCCAAAGTGTTATTCACTTCTGAAAAAGAATTTTATCCATTTTTCGAAGAGATATGCAGAAATAAAAATACGGAGATCGTTTCAACTTTTCCTGAAAAATATTCTCACCTAAACTATATGCAGGGTTTTGCATATTATGAACATCCGGAAAACGTGATTTTAGCCTTGGAAGTATGCGAATCTATAGGAATAAAACCTGAGATCGCAATCAAAGGAATGTGGGCTCATTGTCCGGATTTGGGAGCTACCTTCTTTTCAGAATACGATCTGGGAGAAAGAAAAATCGGGTTTGCAAACGGTTTTGCAGCAAACGATCCCAGGTCGGCTGCAAGTATTTGGGAAAATGCAATTCTTCAGTTCCCTGAGTATGTATTTAAAGTCGCTCTTGTGAATTGTAGAAAAGATAGACCGGAAAGATCCGAACAAATGGCAAAAGAAATTCTCTCTTGGAAGAAGAATCCTCCGGATTTAATTTTGATTGCCGGTGAAGAAACGGAAGTATTTAAAAAGACCTGTTTGAAATGGAGTTTAGGAAATTCTAAATTAGAAGATCTAAAATCTATGAATGCAAAAGAGATCTTGTTTTTTTTTGAAAGATCTTTGCCCTCTAACTCAATAGTGGTTGGACTTGGAAATATAAGCGGATTAGGTTTAGAACTCCTGGAATACTTAAAACAAAAGGAAATTCTAAAAGGCTGATATGGACTTATTGAGTATTTCCATAGGTGTAGGTTTAGGGATTAGTTTATTTTTTTCCGAATTTTTTGGGATAGCTGGTGGACTTGTTGTCCCGGGCTATTTTGCATTACAGCTCCAAAATCCAGTCAATATTCTTCTAACATTGTCCGTAAGCCTATGTGTTTTTGGTTTAGGAAAACTTATTTCGAAATTTATAATATTATACGGAAAGAGAAGAACAGCAATTTTACTCTTGCTCGGATTCGTTTTAGATACGATTGCCAACGAATGGATATTTCCTAGGATTTTTGCGGAACTGATTCACTTAGAATCGGAAGTAAAGGCGGTTGGCCATATCATTCCGGGACTTATCGCTGTATGGATGGATAGACAAGGTTGGTTGGAAACTTTGGCATCTTTACTCACTGCTTCCGTTATCGTTCGTTTAATATTGATCCTATTTCTCGGAAAGGAGTTATTGTCTTGAAGGGAATCTATTGGAAATCTTCCAGCAAATCCGTTTTCTATTACTTGATTTTAGCTGTAGTTTCTCTTTCGGGAATGTATTTAGTGGAACATTTTCGTTTCGAGAAAGTTCAATCGAATTATTCCGAAAAGATTGAAGCTGCAAAACTTGCTACTAAAGCTTTCGAAGAAATTAAATCTTATAAAAAATCTAAAAACAAAAAGATAGATCCGAATTCTGATCCTTCCGGTTTTGGACTTATAGGTGAATTTTTTACTCCTGTTACGAGTAATTTAGGTTCCCTTAGGGCAAAACAAATTTCTAATAATCCGAATTTTGCTGCCTTGGTTTTGGAATATTTAATCCAAGCCGGAGTCCATAAAGGTGATACTGTTGGAGTTTCTCTTTCTGGATCTTTTCCAGCTTTAAATATTGCAGTGTATTCCGCTGCTAAAGTTTTGGAGCTAAAGCTTGTTATCATCTCCAGTTTGACTTCTTCCCAATGGGGGGCGAATGATCCTGACTTCTTATGGCCGGATATGGAGAAGGAACTGTACATCCGTGGAATTTTTCCTTATAAATCCCTGGCCTATAGTTGGGGAGGAATAGAGGACCAGGCATTTGGAATTTCGAAAGAAGGGTCGAAGAACCTACAAAATTCCGCATCCAGAAACTCACTTCCAATGCTTCATTCCAAAAATTACTCCGAGAGTTTGGAAGAAAGAATGGATCTGTATTCTTCTGTGATTCCTCTTTCTGAATATAAGGCTTATATCAATGTGGGCGGAGGAACCGTTTCTGTAGGAACTAAGAAGAGCGCAGGAGAATTTTCTTCCGGACTGAATCTAAAACATCCAATTATAAAAGAAGGAAGAGATTCAGTAATGAGGCGTTTTGCAAACGTGGGAATTCCAATTATACATTTGGTTCGAGTGGAAGAACTTGCAACTCAAAACGGATTTACAATCCAACCTAAAAAGATTCCAGAAATAGGAGAAGGTAAAATATTCAAAAGATCCGAATATGATCTTCGTATAGCTAGTACGGTTTTAGTTGGGATCTTAGCTTTACTTTACATGTTCTTTAAAAGAGATTCTTTTATCGAAGAAGATAGGGACGAATCTCTTTAAGATTTAAGAAATTTGAATATTTCCTGATCTCTTTCCTTATCTTCCAATAACACGGATTCGTAATGATTTTTATCCGTTAATTCATAAACTTTCAGGTTTTGAATCTTCTCTTTCATCTTTTCAATCGCGGAAGACGGTAGGAGCTCGTCTCCCGGTTTAAAATTCGGTTTTAAAGCACGGAGCACAAGCACAGGACAACGTAATGCGGAATAGGGCATTATTTTGTTTTCTTGGACGGTTTTGAAAAATTCTTTCGGATCTTTAAAAAGCCTCGCTACAATTCCGGAGGGCCTCATTGCTCCACCCATGTTTTTCAGTTCCGAATCGATCACAAACGGAGGAATAGAACAGATTACCGGTCCGTAAAAATTATCTCCCGGTATTAGAGAAGGGGAAAGTATGCCGACAGATTCCAATTCATATAATAAGAAATTCTGAATATTCATATTCCAAGCGGAAAGTAAAGGAGACTTCTTAGCTTCTTGTAGATAAATTTCCTTGCTTGGGATCCTTCTACCTAAACGTGCCAAGGAACCTTGGATCATGAGTAGGTTGGAAATTTTACGTTTGATGGAAAGTTCTCCACCTCCGTCAATTAGGACCGCTTTTTCCAGGAAACTTGGGAACTTCTCCGCAAATCTAAGAGCGATCCAGGCACCTAATGAATGGGAGAGTATAGATATTTTAGAATATCCTAATATAGTCGCGAGTTCCTTTAGGTCCTGAGCATGCACTCTTGCGGAATATTCTTCCTTAGGTTTGTCCGAATTTCCTCTTCCTCTTAGATCGTAAACGATTACCGTGATCCCTTTTTTAGAGAGTCCTTGGGCGATCGGTTCGAAGTTTTTTAGATTTCCGGTTAGGCCATGAACACAGAAAAGTGGGACTTTTGATTTGCCCGGGAAGATCCGATAGGCGATTCGGATTCCGGAAGGTAGAGTAGCTATTTTGGAATCCGAACCGAATTGTAACATTCTGAAATGTTTAAGAAACTTCTGCTCCTAGTCGGATCAGAATATCCTGCAAATTTTTTTCCATTTCTGATCGTAATGCGATATGAAGTAAAGCAATCTTTTCCCTTTTTTTGACTGCGGAAAATCCTTCTCCTTCTCTCTGGAGTTTGAACCATATCTTGGATTCTCCGAGTCCTGAAAATCGGATACAAAAATCATCTTCTTTCAGATCGAATTTGGTGATTGCACCCAAATGTCCTCCGGAGATTGCTTTGGTCAATTTCCGGAGGAAAGATTCAGGATCGGATCCGTCAACTTTGATCAAATTCATATTACACCGCGATCATGTAGATCCCTTGCACAAGACCTACGATTGCTCCAAGAACGGAACCGATCAGTATGAGAACGTATTCATCTTCTTGGAAAGCGGATCTTAAAATCGGTTCGAATTCTTCAGGGGGAAGATCTTTCATTCGTTTGAACATATTATTTTCTATGCTCATCGCTCTTCCCATATAAGTTTCTAATTTGGTGGAACTTCCTGCCAAGGAATCGCTTACTTTTCGGATCACTTCTTTTTTGGTATTCTCGAAATCCGAATCTTCTCCATTATTCTCCGTATCCAGTTGTCCGGATAAATTAAGTCTACTCGCAGCGGATTCTGTTTCTGCTTGGATGGTTTCTACGAGAGTTCTTGCGGCTCTTTTGTATAAGATCTCTTCTAATACGTTTCTTGCTGTAAGGACTTGGGTTGCAAATACGTTCGAATATTTTTTAGACACTTCTTCTTGTCTCGCGATGAATAAACCTCTGTATTTGATTGGTCCCACTCTTTTTTCGTAAAGAGGACGGAAGATCATGGTGAGTGCCACCCAGTTCGTGATATAACCTACGATCACTCCTTGGATAGGAAGAGTCCACCAAATAGGAAGATAATTCCAAAGGACCGCTTGTGCGATTCCGAGTGCTCCTCCAAGTGCCCAACCGCAATGTTCTATAAATTTAAATTCTTTAGAACCTACTTCTTCGAAAATGTTTACGATCCTTTCTACATTCGGTCCCGTAAGTTTTCTAAGTACTAACGATCTGAAATTGAAAACGGAGGATACGTTTTCCTTTACCTGGACCATGATGTTTTTCACAGTATGAGCACATTTTTCTTGTACTGCTCTTACGATCTCTTCTCCATGTCCGTTCTCTAAATGTTTTCTTAAGATTGGATTGATATGATGAACGATTTCATGAGTTGCAGAAGGGATTAAATCATTCAGAACAGGTTGGAATTCGGTCTCTAATTGATCCGGATCCACTTTTGAGAAAAAGTCCTCTACTTTGATCAGTCTCTCGGTCATAATATTCACCGATTTGAGAGCCAATTTCTGGGCCTTCTTCGGAACAATCCCTTGCCATCCTAAATAAGGCGGAATTCCTACGAATTCCAGTGGATAAAATGTCATTTTTAAGGCCACCACGTTGGTAAACCAACCCACGAATCCGTAGGTAAAGGGCATCATTATGATCCCGATTAATTCTTTGTTTTGACTGAGGAAGGACAGATCCATATTTTCAATTCCTGTAGCGTGCGCTATACTATTCGGTTCTATTGCAAAGTCCTTTTCGACCCAACGCACTGCAAGTTATTTTTCCCGACTTTTTCGGATCTTGTCGGATGGTTTTGAAAAAAGATTTTTCAGAGTCGGATAATACCTAAGGAATGGTCCTCCCAAGTTTTGAAATATGAATTCCTCCTTCTTTCCATATTGGTGTATTCTACTGGATCCTTCCGGATTGATCATTGAGACCAATCTTCCCTTGGAGTCCTGGAGACAAAATCCTCTCTCCTATTTTTTACATGGAACTGAGAAGATCCAAGGGGAGAAGGGAAGCGCGGTTTTATCTTGGCAGCCCGGAAAAAGTCCCATCTCTTTTCCAGGGAACACAGGACTTCTAGCGAGTTGGTCTCTCACTCATGGAATGTTTTGGATCAAGATGGAACCGATGGAAGAAGATTCTGCTTCTCTCATTGAAAACTCTTTTTGGAAGGAATTTCTATCTAGCGACAGACCATTCCGCCAAATTTTTGAGACGAATCAGGCAATCAAATGGATCTTAGATCCTGACTCGGGAGATATTTTATACGCAAATCAGGCGGCTAGCCAATTTTACGGATACAGCCAAGAAGAACTTCTTCGGATGAAAGTTACTGATATCAATACTCTCACGAAAGAGCAAATTTTCGAAGAGATGAGATTGGCGGCATTTGAAGCCAGGCAATATTTTCGTTTCAGGCATAAATTAAAAAGTGGAGAACTCCGTGATATGGAGGTATATAGCGGGCCATTGCAGTTCGGAGGGAAAAGGGTATTATTCTCCATTTTATACGATGTCACAGCGAGAGTAAAAGCGATTTCTTTATTAGAAGAAAGTGAAAGAAAATACCGTTCCTTAGTGGAAAGCGCCTCTGATTCCATCATCATTACAAATTTTGAAACTAAAATTTTCGAAGCAAACAGAAGAATGGCCGAGCTATTGGAATATTCTAAAGAAGAACTTCAAACATTCACTTTAGAGGATATTTTAGACAAAGAAAGTTTTGCCGATTCTTTGATTAGAATTCCTACATTAGAGATAAGTAAACCTGTAATCTTAAACCGGAGATTCATAAGTAAATCCGGTAAAATTATAGAAGCAGAAGTAAATGCTGCCCGGATTGATGAGTTTCGTTATATGGGCATTGTAAGAGATGTAACCGAAAGAAATTCTATGACCCGAACCTTGGAAAAATCTTTGAGAGAAAAAGAGTCTATGCTCCAAGAGATTCATCATAGAGTTAAAAATAATCTACAGGTGATTTCTAGTCTTCTAGGCTTACAGTATGAAAATACGGAAGACCCGAACTTAAAACGGATCCTGAAAGAATGTGAGAACAGGGTCAAATCTATGGGATTCGTTCATGCCGAATTATACAGATCCGAAAATTTCGCGGCAGTAGACTTAGAAAATTATTTTACCACAGTTTCTTCTAATCTGATCCGAGCCTATGGAGGACTTCCTCGTGTCCTGCTCCAATTGGACCTAAGTTCCTTGGAAGTAAGCATTGAAAAAGCAATTCCGCTGGGACTGATTTTAAATGAACTTCTAACCAACTCCTTAAAATACGCGTTTCCGGGAGATCGTTCCGGAAAAATTCAAATCCGGATCTTTAGAGAAGAACAGAATATCGTTTTCTCATATTCGGACGATGGGATTGGATTTAAAAAAGAAAATCATACTGGCTCCGGAACCATAGGCATCCAGCTGATAGAGATCTTGTCCAGGCAGCTCAAGGGAAACTCCGAATTTACTTCGGAAAACGGAGTTGTTTTTCGACTTAGAATTCCGGGCCGAAATCCAGGAAAGTAGCTTGATGGTTTTTTTCTAGCCTCAATACTCGGTCTTTGGTAAGGAACACATGCAACACACTACAGAAGAAATCCTACACCAGATTTATTTATTTTCTAGTTTCTCGATGGATGAATTGGCTAAAATAGCTGAGAAGACCAAATACAAGGTGCTTGAACAAGGAGAGGCGGTTTACCAAGAAGGGAACGAAGCAAAAGCGTTCTATGTGGTAATGTACGGGACTCTGAAAATTCTAACCTCCACCGAAAAAGGGGACGATGTGAGCGTGACTACGATCGCTACCGGAGACCATTTCGGAGAATTCCCTTTTTTAGATCAGGGAAAACGAGCCGGAACTGTCGAAGCAATGGAACGTTGCGAACTTTTGGAAATTCCTTTCGATCATCTGCAACATATTCTGGATTCCGACAAAGAACTTGCTCTGAAATTTTATAAAGGTATCACCACTTATTTGGTAAAAAGAATGAGACTTCTTACTCATGATTTGGCCTATGCCAGAGAATTGAAGAAACGTTATTCGTGATTTAAACTATGAAACGCAAATTTTTCCCAATCTACCTTCTTCTTATTTTATTCGGGCTGACCTATTGTTCCGAGACCCTCGTCAAAACAGGAATCGGTTATGAAAGATGGAAAGCAGGCCTCGAAAAAAAACAAACCAAGATAGAACCTTGGAACTGGGTGTATTTAGAGGGTGGAGAAGGTAGCGAAAAAATCCTGATGGTCCATGGATTCGGGGGAGACAAAGATAATTGGACTAGATTCTCGAAATGGCTCACTCCTACATATACAGTTGTAGCAGTCGACCTTCCCGGTTTCGGAGAGAATGATAGAATCGCAGATCAGGATTATAATATTGCCCAGCAAGTAAAACGACTAGACGAGTTCGTTACCAAGTTGGGTTGGGAAAAATTCCATATAGTTGGAAACTCCATGGGAGGAGCGATCTCAGGAGTATATGCTGCAACGTATCCGCAAAAGATTTTATCTCTAGGATTATTCGCGCCATCCGGAGTGAACAGCCCCGAAAAAAGTGAGCTATCTAAAAACCTGGAGAAGGGAAAAAACAACTTAGTTGCGACTAACGCAGAAGAATTTCAAGATTTGATGAAATTCATATTTGTAACACCTCCTCCAATTCCTTCCTTTTTAGCTTCTTATTTTGCGGAGAAGGCGATTAAAAATTCCGAGTTTAATAAATATATATTCAAACAGATTAGATCTACTGGTTTTCCTTTGCAGGAAAATATGAATAAGATTACAGCTCGAACTTTGATCCTCTGGGGTGATACGGATAGAGTATTGAGTGTCTCCGGTGCTGGAGTTTTGGAAAAGGGCATTAAGGGGTCTAAAAAAATAATCCTAAAAGATATGGGTCATGTTCCCATGTTAGAAAGACCTGAAGAAGTAGCGAATACTTACAAAGAATTTTTAGTGAAATAAGCTCCGGAAAACCTCGTTTTCTTAGGAGTTTTTCGGAGTTGCGATGGCTTTTGCCAAACTTCTAAAATGGTTTCAAAATCGGAATCTTCGAAAAAAGATAGAAAAAGAGATCCGCTCTCTTGCGCCCGAGGTATTTAATGATTATCTTTACCGAGTAGATGTATTAGATAATGGAAATCTAATATTAAGTTGGGCCAACGAAGGATTTTTAAAATTCTGCGGGATCGGCATCGATGACCTGAATAGCCCTTGG
The DNA here is from genome assembly GCF_002812205.1 of Leptospira neocaledonica. Lineage (NCBI taxonomy): Bacteria > Pseudomonadati > Spirochaetota > Leptospiria > Leptospirales > Leptospiraceae > Leptospira > Leptospira neocaledonica. The sequence continues at coordinate 415,164 of NZ_NPEA01000001.1, read as the reverse complement.
GCTGCTGCAGATTCTAAATATTTTCACCAAGACGATCTGGACCTGATCAGACAAAGGGTAAGATCTTTATTGTCCGGTGCCTCTCGAGCGGACGAATATAGAGTGTATGGCCCGGACGGACAGATCCGTTGGTTAAGAGACCATGCTCATCCTATCTGGGATCCGATTAAAAAAAGAGTCACCCAAATCTACGGATCCATCCAGGACCTAACTCCATTAAGAAAAAGTGAAATAATCCTACAAGACCAGCTTTCTTATACGAATATACTTTTGGATAGCACCGAAGAATGGGTGATCCGTGTAAACCAAGCCGGGAAAATACAATATGTGAACTCTTCCGGAAGATCCGAAGTTAGAAGGCAGTTCGGGATAGAATTGGTTTCGGATTCAAAGGTTCTCTCTTTGATTTCCGAAACGCATAGAGAAATTTTTCAAGCTCAGTTAAATAAGGCATTTTCAGGAGCAAAGGTCAAATGGCATTTTTCCAAGTTATTTCCTGTGCAACCCAATTCGGAATTAGAAGTTTCCTTTGCTCCCTTATCCAAAGAAGGTGCAATTAAAGAAGTCGTAATATTTCTAAAGGACGTGACTCTTAGAACAGTTTGGGAAACTGCTCTACTCGCAAGCGAGGAAAAATACAGAAAACTGGTGGAAGTTTCCCCTGACGCAATCGGTCTACATGCAGACGGAAACGTAATTTATATCAACCAAACAGGACTCAAGATGTTGGGTTACGAAACCGTAGAAGAGGTAGAAGGAAAACCCATCATAGAATTTGTACATCCTGATTCCAGGCAACTCGTAGCAGAAAGAGTTCTAAAGGCAATGCTCAAATCGGAACCTTTGGAACCGATCGAGGAAAAATTTATCCGAAAGGACGGAACAGAGATCGCAGTAGAAGTTTCCGGCGTCGCATTCGAACAAAGAGGCCAAAAATTAATGCAGGTGATTGTCAGAGACATCACTGAAAGAAAGAAGGCAGAACACGAATTAAGCGAACTCAGAAAAAAGATATTACAAACAAACGATAGACTCCAAGCAATCATAGAAGGTGTTAAGGATTCAATTTGTGCGGTGGATATGGACCTAAGAGTGATCTCTTGTAATACCGCATTTGAACTTATGGTCTGGAAATTATACGGAAAGAGAATCACAGTAGGCCAACGAATCTGGGACATTGCAATAGACAATCCGGAAGAAAGAGAAAGAATTATTAGAAATTGGAGTAGGGCTTTAACTGGAGAAGTTTTCAGGATGGAGAGAAAAATTTCCGGCCTTGTCAAGGACTCCATAGTGCTTGAGATCAATTACAGTTCTATCCGAGATGAAAGCCATAATATGATAGGTGCCACTCAGATCATCAGAGATGTTACCGACAGATATCAATACGAAGAAACTTTAAGAAAATCTTTGGACGAAAAAGAAGTGATGTTGAAGGAGATCCATCATAGGGTCAAAAATAATCTTCAAGTGGTTTCCAGTCTATTGAGTTTGCAGACCGATTTTACGGATGATCCAAAACTAGTTTCTATTCTGAAAGAATGTGAAAGAAGGATCCAATCCATGGCTCTGGTTCACAAGGAGCTTTACCAAAACGATACGATTGCGGATGCAGACTTTACCGAATACTTAAATAATCTACTCGTCGCACTTGTACAATCTTTTGGGGCGAATAAAAGAGTAGGTTATTCTATAGAATCCCAAGACATACGTCTTAATCTGGATTTTGCGATCCCGCTTGCATTGGTGTTTAACGAACTAGTTTCAAATTCCTTAAAGTATGCATTCCCCGTGGACCAAAAAGGAGAGATATTCATCTCTATTTCTAAAACTGACAACGGACTTTCGATTTCCATTGGAGATAATGGGGTAGGACTTCCTAAAACCGTGGACGTCAGAAATTCGGAAGGTTTGGGATTACAATTGGTGGGAATGTTATTGGATAAACTTAAAGCAAAATGGGGACTTGAAACAGTAGATATAGGAACCAGATACAAAATAGAACTTCCGATTCCTAAATAGATTCTTAAAAGAATTGCTTCTCATCTGGTTTCAAAAAGGCTGGAAGTGATGAATCTAATCTCCATAGATAAGGTCGGTAAATCTATCGGCGAAAAACAACTCTTCCAAAACCTAAGCTTTGGTATAGATGAAGGAGAAAAAACAGGATTACTCGGGATCAACGGATCCGGTAAATCCACCCTACTTAGGATCTTACTCGGAATGGAAGAACCGGACACCGGTAAAGTTGTCCGAAATAGAGAACTCAAAATTTCATTTTTATCCCAATTCCCCGAATTCGATCCGGACAAAACCGTATTGGAGCATATACTTTCCGGTTCAGGTATACTTTTAGATACTGTTAGAAGATACGAAAAAGCATGTATCGAATTGGAAAAAGGCGGAGAAGAAACCGAAAAAGAATACCATCTCGCCATGGAGGAGATGGATTCCAAACAGGCATGGGAGCTGGAATCCAAACTCAAAAATATATTAAGAGAACTGAATATACCTGACCTTTCCCGTAAAATGGGAGAACTCTCAGGAGGAATGGCCAAAAAAGTATCTCTTGCTCAAGCTTTAACGGACGAATCCAATTTTTTGGTATTGGACGAGCCTACCAACCACTTGGATATAGACGCAATCCTTTGGCTCCAAGAATTCCTAAAAAGTACGGACAAAGCAGTTCTACTCGTTACTCACGATAGATATTTTTTAGAAGAAATTGCAAACCGTATCTTAGAAATAGATCGAGGAAATTTCAGGATCTATCCGGGAAATTACGATTTGTATCTGGAAAAAAAAGTAGAGATGCAGGTGATCGAAGAAAAGGAAGAAGCAAAACGAAAATCCTTTCTAAGAACGGAACTGGAATGGCTTAAACGCCAACCTAAGGCCAGAGGGACCAAACAAAAAGCAAGAACGGACCGAGTGATCGAAGTCCTGGAGAGAAAAAAAGCAGGCAAAGATATAGTCTTAGACATTTCGGTTTCCGGAAGAAGGCTCGGCGGTAAAATATTAGAATTAAAGAATATTAAAAAATCTTATCCGAAGATGGAATTGATCTCAGGATTTTCTTACGTTTTTAAGAGTAGGGAGAGGATCGGAATTGTAGGACCTAACGGTGCAGGCAAGACCACACTTCTGAATCTCATCACAGGAAGAGAAAAAACCGACTCCGGAGATGTTGCTGCAGGCTTGAATACAAGTTTCGGATATTTTGATCAGCTAGGAAAAGAACTCCCCGGTTCTAAAAAAGTATTAGAATATGTAAAAGAAGAGATCGCACCAACGATCAAGATGAATGACGGAACTTCTTGGACAGCCTCTCAATTTTTGGAAAGGTTTTTGTTTCCTCCTCAATTGCAACAAACCAAAATAGAAAGACTTTCCGGCGGTGAAAAGAAAAGACTTTATCTCATTCTACTTCTCATGAGAAATCCGAACTTTTTAGTTTTGGATGAGCCTACGAATGATTTGGATATTCCCACACTTTCAGTACTCGAGGAATTCCTGGATGATTTTCCAGGAGTGGTGCTTGTAGTTTCTCACGATCGTTATTTCATGGACCGTGTCACTGATTATCTATTCATCTTCAAAGGAGAAGGTAAGATAGATAGGTTTCCGGGTAACTATTCCGAATATCTGGAGTATCGAGAATACGAGGAAAAAGAAACTAAGTCCAATATTCCTAAGCCTACTGAAAAACAAGTGGAGAATAAGAAGAAGGGCCTAAGCTACCAAGATAAAAGAAAACTGGAAATTTTGGAAAAGGAGATCCTTTCTTTGGAAACAGAAGAGAAGGAGTTAGTCCAAAACCTACAATCCCCCGATCCGGACCTTTCTCGAAAATCTGGAGAACGTTTAACCCAACTCCAAGATGAGTTACAGAAGAAGGTCACTGAATGGGAAGAGCTTGCTTCTAAAGAATAGAATTTGCTCTAATCTACAAATAGCCAGCGACTCTGTAACTATTCTGTAAATCTCATACCCGCATTAAACAGTGTTAAACGAACTAATCCAAAGTGATTAGTTTTTCCTAACGAATATTCCTAATCCTATGATTTTTGTTCCTGAGTGTCGCTCGATGCTTGACTAAAAAAAGAACGAAAACATCTTCCATCCTATGAAACACCTATCTGCAATACTTCTTTTTTCTATAATCGCTATTTTGAACTGCGCAGGTCCGAAACAAGATGATCTGAGCGGCTTACTACTGTTATTGGCTGGAGGGCCGGGGAATTCTTCTCATTGCGGCCAGACGGTCGCGAACCCGGTAGATGCCGGTTTTACTCTTACCACAAATACCTATATTTCCAATGCAAACAATAGCGCTTTTGTCACTGCGATGGGTGGGAATAACTGTGAATCGGCGGCTTTAGTGGATAATGATAATGGAACTGTAACGGATACTGCGAACCATTTTTTATGGACTTTATGCACCAGCTATAATTCTTCCGGAACAATTTCGAAATACAATTATGCTACCGGAGATTGTGCCGCCAATGATCCACCCACCACCGATGATATCAATATTACTCTTGCTCAAGCAGAAGCATTCTGCAATAGTCTAACTTTCGCAGGCCACTCCGATTGGGTATTACCGGATGCGATACAACTATTTTCCTTATATTCTCCAACGACTCCGTTTGCATTGGGTTCCTTTGGAAGTAAGAAATCTGTAACCAAAGTGGGTGCGTGGTCTACTACTCAAACCACTTCTTCACACACTATTGTACATTCTTATGGGAATTCTACCCAGAGATTCTTTACTACGACTGCTTCTACCGCTCCGATTGCTAGCTTTATTTGTGTAGCCAAAATCTAAACTGCCTCGCTTTAAAAGTGAAAGTTTGCTCCGATTAAGGTGCACATCCTGAATCGTCTAATTCAAAAGCACCTATAGAATAACCGGCGGAGCCAGACGGAGTAGTTCCACCTGAGGATGTAGTTCTCGTAGCAGGAGCCCCAATTACCGCATCCAATTTATAAATCGGATCAAAACTATTTAAGTAAGCCGAAGTCTCCACTCCACCGAAGGCGATATTACATGGACCTCCGTTGGCTGGGCTCAAAGCTAACCATGGTTGAAGGGCAGGGTATCCGTTAAAGGATGGGGTATCGATAAAGTTTTGATTTCCTCTGGTTGCATCTAAGAATGTATTACCAACTAAACAAAGAAGGCTGAAAGAGTTAAAAGTTCCGTCTGAACAATAGTATGCATAGTTTGTCGCGCCTACCGTAACATTTTTACCGGCGCTACAATCTAAATTGTTACCTCTAAATATTGCACTGGCGCTCGGAATAGTATTGAAAGAAGCACATACACCGTTACTTCCGGGGGCCTGGACAATATTATTCGCCATCTGCGCGTTCGTTGCAACTCCGGTCATAAATATTCCGTAATTTGAACCTACTGTAGCACCTCCGGAATAAATCGTGTTCCCAGCTATATAATGCTTAATTAAAACAGCATTCTCCTCATTACGAATCCCATACGTAAACTTCGAAGTTACAGAAGCATCTGAGTATTGACGGAAATTCATCGTATTATTTACGATTGCCACGAGTGAATCCATCCAATTTGCAAGTAAGACCGAATGGGAATCGTTTACTGCTTTATCTCCACTGATCCTATTTCTAAGCAAATAAACATTAGAATCAGTACTATAAACTGCAGTAGAATTTGATGCACCGAAACCACCCTTGATCACATTTGTATCAATTTGGTTATTCGATCGAGAAGAAAGCAGGTAAATCCCTCCCCGTGTACCGGTGGAATTTTCGACTCCCAGTCCTCCTTCTCCTCCGGAAATATAATTTCCAAAGACATATGCATAACTATTCGCATCCCCATTGATGAATCGAATGCCGAATGCGTTCGCTTTCGTTTCGTCTGCAAATATGCTAAATCCTTGGACTACATGTGCTTTAGTTGAATCGCCAGCCATCAAGGATGCTGTAATTGTGATCGGAGCGCACTCATTCGAGCTTAACATTGCTCCAGGGCATTGCGCCACGGTTCGGTTATCAATGATTCTAGACGGTGTGCCCGCCAAAGTCATATCTTGAGTGCTAAATGTAGAATCGAAACTTCCTAAAAGTCTGACTCCTCCGGTAGAAGTGAGAGAGATAGGCGAAACAGAACCGGAAATGATATAATTTCCACCTTCTACAAATACTGTGCAGATGCTTGAGGAAGAACATTGGCTGACCCCTGTCTGAATGGTCTTACACGAATCACTCGGATCTGTACAACTATTACTGTCATTACCGGAAGTATCGCTTATGAAATAAACGTCACCTTCCATCATTTTAACGTTTAAAGATATGGTCGCTCCAGCATTTGCAAAAGCCACAGAATCCTTACATCCGGTAAGTATAAATACAACATTCAGTGGGAAGGTCAATGCCCCGAAAGACCAAGGTAAGGTACTGGGAGCCACTCTTGCAGTGTTTCCCACGTAAGTCACTACAGGACTTCCGCTTGCAGTTCCTGCAGAATAAGGAGGGCCTCCTGCAGTTGCATCTAATGAACATCCTGTAACCGGGCCGGAGAATGTGAAAACCATTGCCTTGGTAGAAGGGAAAAAAGCACCTGCAGCGGGCACACTTGTTTTCATCAGACTCAAACAACTGATCTCTAAATTTACGTCCGCGCCGGCTATAGTCCCACTAGACGGGGCAGTGACCACCTGACATATATGAGTAGAAGGAACTGTAGGGACAGCACCTGTAGTAATCGCATAACCTAATCCATCTCCCACGTCGAAATTGACTGTTCCATTCGCAGATAAAGTTTTTAGGTCCGTTCCATTATTATAAATTTCTAAATTAGTTGTATTGGTGCTATCGATTCCTGTGACGGTAACATTCGCCTTGTACCAGTTTTCTGCGCAGTTTATTACAAATGTGGTATTCGCAAAAGTAAGATTTAAGTTCGGATTACTAATGATACAGGTTTGGGTAGGAAGTGTAGCGGGTTGAGTAATAATGTTTAGAGTATAAATAATATTGGGATCATAATATCCGGAAAAAGAATCCGTTCCGGCAGCGGAGAAGGTAAGTTGTTCTCCTGTGCTTGCTAATTCCACCACTAAGGTGCCTGAGTTGGTTAGTCCATTGACTTGGACGTTCAAAGGAAAGGCAGTTCCGGTCAAATAGGATACAAAATTAGATATATTCATAAAATCTAAAATGCCCGATTTTTTAGGACGAGTATAACATCCCATGGTCCCGATCATGAACAGGATCAGGAAAAATGAATATAATTTGGGGAGAAAATTCTTGAAGGTTACCATGCGAATTCCACTCCTAATTCCATTCTCTGTTGTAGAAGATAAGAATTTCCGGAAGCATAAGTCGCCCCTCTATCAGACTCCCTCGCATTTCTAAGAAGCGGAGAAACTGTTACGGGGGTATCGGTACCTTCTACCTTTACTTGTTTAGGGCCTGGAAAAAATCCAGCGTCAAAAACGTTGATTAGATAAAAGAATCCTAATACTCCTAAAGCCACCCCTAATTGGTTATATTCTCCCACTGCATGAGAGTATTTCGGAGAGATCTGAGTATAATTGTATAATGCCAGGTTGAATAGTGCAGGGTTTCCCGATTGTAAAAATGCAGAGTTATACAAAATATTACTCTGTCTTGCGCCATCCAATTCATGAGTTGCACTTAGATAAGAACTTCCTCTTGCGGCTGCATAACCTCCGGCAACAAAAATTAAACTAGGAAAGATCGCCGTTCTAAATGTGGACTTCTTCTGATAATATTGTCCCCATCCGGGAAGAACTGCGGACCTCGCGGCAGCCCCAAGATCAAAGATAGAAGGTCCTGAGGATCCGGTATAAGAAGACTTAGATTCTAATGCGGCTAACTCATCTTCTGTTTCGGCCACTAAGAAATAATTTTCCTTTTCAGTACTTTTATTACGCGGATTTTCTAAACGTAAGGAAATTGCACCTTCCGGCGCTTTTTTCTTATCTATGGTAACTACCATAGTTTCCGAATTTTTAAGATCTACGGATTTAACAGGGATTTCATTTCCTTTAGAATCTTTTAATATTACTTTTGTAGCCTCGGTAAAATGTTTTCCCTTGATCTCGAAACTTTCAGGCATATCCTTGCTTAAAAATTTACTTTTTTCAGCTGCTATCACCTCTGGTCTTTGAGAAAGAATTACTTCGAATGGAATCCAGGCAGAGAATACAGAAACTCTTCCGTACTTATTTAAAACGCCTATTCTGTGTTCGTAAGCACCTGGAGGTAATTCGATTTGGATTTGGCTTCCATTCGTTTTTTCTCTTGTGACCTTACCACGAGAATCTTTGATTTCTACTTGGTAGCCACCTGCGTCCGGGATAGGTTTCCATTCCAGTTTTACCCCTTCTTCCTTTGCAAAAATTGGAAGAGAGAACAAAAGGAATCCGACTAAAAGAGCCGCAATCGCATTAGATTTTTGGAATCTTTTACTCAACATAAAATTCCTTAGGAGTCAGAATCTCCGGCGCTTTGAAAGTAGCGGACATGATTACTTCGAAATCCCTGGTCAAAGGAAGGGTGGTGCGGACTTGTCCGGAGCTGTCCCTGTATTTTGCACTCAGTCTCCACTGGTATTTTCCTTCCCTTAACCTATACAACTCTCGATAGTCGTAAGATTCTCCCTTAATTTCCTTTTTAAATACTGTTTTTAGGGTTTTTTGGTCTGCCTCTAAGAGCTCCAAAATGTAAGCCTCAGATTTGCCTTCAATTTCCCAATAAAATGACAAACTTGCTTTCTCATCCAGATCTATCTTATCTCGATCCCTCGGATATACAGGAGAGATAAATGGAGCGGAATCAGAAGTCTTAAATCCAGAAGAAGGACTGCTAGTCAGCACTTCTCCCTCCGGAGAAAGAAGAGTAACCTTCCAATAATAGTCCCCAGGACCCGAAAGTGGGACTGAATTTTGTCCGGAACGAACAGAGGTCTCGAATATTTTGGAAGCAAAATTAGGATCTTTAGAAACTTCTAATTTATAAGTTCCGCTTGGATCCGGTCTGTCCCATCTGAATTGTAATTTGCCGTCCACAGGATGTCCTAATTCGGATCCATCTTTAGGGAAAGAAAGTCGGATAGAACCCAAAGGTTTTAAAGTGAACTTACCAGTAGAAGAGGAAATTTCTCCTTCAGAATTAGAACTTGCTTTAATTCTCCAGAAGTATGCGCCTTCTTTCCAATCTAGATCCGGCTTCATAAAATTGGAATTAGTCGATTTGGAGAAAAGAATATTTTTGAAATCGGAATCAGCGGCAATTTCTAGGGAATAAGATTTAAACTCCTTGTTGGAACTCCAACTAAAGAAAGAGCCTACCTTGAAAATACGAATGCCTATTTCTTCTCCCTGTAGAGGTTTCAGAAGTTTAGGAGGCTCTGCCTGCTCCGATTTACGTAAAACGAAAGAAATTGTATCTGAATTTAATTCGGCAAACCCTTGTTTGTCGGAGCTCATTTTGACCCGAGCAAAAAATTGTCCTTCCGATTTAGGTTCCCATTTTAAGAAACCAGCAGAAGAATCCCCAGTATATACGATTTGTTTAAAATTCGCATCGGAAGAAACTTCCAATTTATATTTGGTCTGTGAATCGAATGTACTCCATTGGAATCGAACCGGAGGAGCTGTTTCCGTATAAGAGAATACTTCCTTATTCGTAGGGGAGACTAGTCTTGGTTTATTCCAAGATATTAATTTAAAGTTTTTAGAAGAACTGAATTCGTCTTTTCCGGATTGAGGATTTTTTCCCGCAAGTCTCCAATAATAAGAACCGTTAGGAAGGGAGATGGATACGTTTGTCCCACCTGCATTCAATTTTTTTAAACCCGTTCTGAATCCAGAATCTCTTGCAACTTCCAATCTGAAAGTTTTAACACTTGGAGAATTTTTCCATTCGAATCTGACAGGAAGGGTTTCTCCTGCCAGGGGAAAATGAGTTTTATCAGGTGGAGAAACTGTTTCTAGATTTAATGTATGAACTTCCACTTTTCCATCTTTTAGGTCTGCGGACTGGTTTTTACCAACCGTGTTCTCTCCGGAAGAAGAGACAACTTTAGCCTCTCCTTGTTTTACTTCCAGGTTTAAACCTTTGTTTTCGTCTTTGGAAATTTTCAGATCTGAATTTCCGAGGGAAATTTTTGTATCTCCCGAGCTGATCTGTAAATTGCCGGAGCCTCCTCCGGTCGCAGAAAGTGAGCCGGACACGAAGCTGATCTTGTCTGTATCTTCCACAAGGATCATACTTCTTTCATCCATTCTGATCTCTGCGGAATTTTCTCCATCAGTAAAAAGTAATACTGCTTCGGAACCTTCTTCTGTGCGTATGGTATCTCTGTATCTGATAGGATCTGACTCGTCCAATTCCTCCCAGATGACTTCAGAATCAAGTTTTCTTAATATTTTGAGTTGTTTTGTTTTGAGCTGACCTACAACTTTATTGGTCCCGGTTTTAGGACCTGCGTTGGCATAAAGATATAATAGTCCTGAAAAAAAGAACAGTAATAGAACTAAAGCAGTAACGACGACGCGGCCGTCATTCAAGTATTTCATACTTTAATTCCTCTTCCTCATCTCCTGTTTTTGTTTTTTTCTTAGATTCGTATTCTATTCCGAGCTTTCTTCTCAGCTCGTTTAGATCTCTCGGACGATCCATATCGTCTTTTCTGCCTAGGACTGCGTAAATGGTTTGGGGCTCTTCTTTTCCCTTTACCTTGATAGATTGCATTTTTTCGACCGCAAAAATATCTTTTACATGATCCAGTAAATCTTGCGTAATTAAAATATCCGTACCGAAAGGTTTGTTCAACGCTTCTACACGAGAGGCGAGGTTCACGGCATCACCAATCACGGTGTATTCTAATCTTTCTTCGGAACCGATCTGTCCCGCGATCACAGGTCCATAGTTTAGCCCACAACCGATCCGAATGATAGGTCTTTTGTCTCCACCTCTTCCTTCATTGAACTTAAGAAGAGCGGCTCTCATTAAAAGTGCACCGTTCACTGCATTTTCTGCATCATGTTCTGAGGTGCGAACAGCTCCCCAGGTTGCCATGATTGCATCCCCGATAAACTTATCCACGATACCATGAGTATCGTTCACGCAGCGTACCATCTCGGTCATGTATTCGTTTAAGAATTCTACTACTTCTTCCGGTTGCAGTTTTTCTGATATTGCAGTAAAGGATCGGATGTCGGAGAAGAAGATGGCGCACATCTTTCTTTCTCCTCCCAAGGTTAATTCCTTGTTTAATACCATTTCGGCGATTTCTTTGTTTACGAAACGGCCAAGTGCGTCCTTTACCTTCTCCCTTTCTTCCAAACCTTTTCCCATACTCACGAAATAATCGGTCAAAACGCCGATTTCGTCTTTAGTAGTGGATTTGATCCCGATTCTGAAATTTCCTTTCGCAATTTCTACTGTTGCGGTCAGAAGTTTTAATACCGGAATGGTAATGGTTCTTGCTAGGAAGAATACGATGATGAGTGCGATACAAAGCGCGATCGCCATGATGAGAAGGTTTTTAGTCTGGATCCTATAAACCATCTCGAATACTTTTTCTTCCGGGACGGAGACGATCACTCCGGCTCCACCAAAACCTAATTTTTGGTAAGAACCGTAATATCTTGTCTTTGTAGAATCCTCGTATCTAGTCTGCTGGCTATCTTCTCTTACAGAAGAAAGCATGGTTTCGAAAATAGGAAGATCTGCCCAATTTGTTTGGGAAGCAAGAAGTTGAAGATCATGATGAGCGATCAGATCTCCGTCTCCATTGATCAAGAATGGAACGTTAATATCTTGTTTTTGGAATACAGATAAAAGTCTTTCTGCACGAATTATATAAAGAAGAATAGACTTACTCTGAGAATCATATACGGAGATGGAAAAAGTAGGTTCTTTAAAATTAGGAGTAAGATTGTCGATCCTTCCGCCGGATTGTATCGTCTTTAAAAAATAAGCTTCTTTCTGAGAAACAGCTGCATCCAATTCTTCTCTATTGGAAGAGATTCCTTCCAAATAAGAATCGTTGTACAATACCGTTCTTTTTTTAAGTTTGTCTCCTTCTGCCGAATAAATTCCGGCTAAAAGAAAATCCGGCTCGTTTCTGAAGAACAAATCCGCGTAAGCTCCGGGACCTTTCGGATCTAGAAGTTTTTCAGTAAGAGTTTTACCTTTATCACGAATATCCTTTAGATCCGATTTTACCTTGATCCCTAAAATATTTACTAAAGAGAAATTAGTCTCTAATACTCTTACTTCGTAGTTCTTTTTGAACTCGCTGGAAGCATATAAAATAACTGTAGAAACCGTAACAGTGAGTAAAAGTGAGATCACCGCCATCAGTTTTAATTGAAGAGGGAATTTTGCACTAGTTGCAAAATCTCCGTTATCCGCTGGAGGAGGGGGAGTTTCTCTTTTTGGAATATTTTTCTTTTCTGATGCTTTAGGAGTCTTGGGCTCTTCTGCTATAGGGGTTTCGGATTCTTGTTTTTCTCCGGAAAATACAGTATCAAAAGAGATTACCGGCTTACTTTCCAAGGTTCGGAAACTTTCTGCTTCTTGGAATTTCGGAACCTTCTTCTTTCCATTAGAGTCTTTATGACCGTTCTTAAAAACTCCTAGTTCTATTCCGGAAACCGCCAAAGGAAGTTCCTTTAGAAAAATGGAAAATTCTCCTCTTGTAGCATCCGGTATTTCTTTAGGAGCTTTTTTGCGGGATGCGTAGGTTTTGAATTCGCCTAAATACTGAGTCTCTGCTTCTCCTTGTAGGCTTGGAAACCAAGCACCTAACTCGCCTGTGGCGATATGCGGGTAAGAAGAAATTACCATTTTGGATAGTATCACTTCCCATCTTTCTTCCAATTCTTCCGGTATCAGAAATAAAATATTAGATTTAGCCGCGGCTGAAATTAATTTCCAAGCGGAGAAGAATACGGACTCGTTCGTTTCCGGTCCAGGAGGAATTTCTAATGCGAAAAGTTTCCATTCTCCAACATGCAGAACTTCTTCCAATTCGGTTACTAAAGGAGAACCTTTTTCCGAGAAGACGCAAACTACAGTTTTGATTCCTAGATCTGCCCAGGCTCTTAACTCGTCCTGATTTTGGATCTTATCCTTTGCTCTGGCCCAGAAGGCGACTGCACCATTTGGTCCGAAGGGAATGTATTTTGTAGATGATGGCATTTTGTTCCTAAGGAAGTTCCGGAATAAAAAAATTCTCTTTTAGAAAGCTAAAAAATCGATCCGTCTAGCGGAAAGTAGATTCTGGAAATCCTCCGTTAAATTATCGGAACAACAGCATTCTATATTGAAAACAAGTAGAATAGGTTCTCTCCCAATAAGGATACCTATTTAGTTGATTACTCAGACACTGGTTAGAATCTGGATTTTGAGGATATTTATGGCGACTGCTAAGTTTACCACCAACCGAGGGACCTTCTCCGTTTTATTGGAAGATGAGAAGGCTCCGATTACGGCCGGGAATTTCATCCAATTGGCTCAAAAAGGCTTTTATAATGGCTTAATCTTCCACAGAATTATTGCAAATTTTATGATCCAAGGCGGTTGCCCGCAAGGAACTGGAACTGGTGGACCAGGGTATAAAATTCAGGACGAATTTCATCCGGATCTCAAAAACAAAAAGTATACTATCTCCATGGCAAATGCTGGACCTAATACTGGTGGTTCTCAGTTTTTCATTAATGTGAGGGACAATCTTTATCTGGACAACCGTCATGCGGTTTTCGGCCACGTAAGCGAGGGAGAAGATATCGTCCAAAGTATCGCTGAAACTCCTACAGCTCCTGGGGATCGCCCTTTCCAGCCTGTGGTAATTGAGACGATAGAAATCATCTAACGTATCCCTTACGGGATATATATTCCACAAACTCCACAAAAAGTCGAAATATGCTTGAAAATATCTATATTTCGCCATAATTAGAACCCCCTGCCCGGAATTTCTATTCCGGGCGGATCTATTTATGGGCTCCCGTTCTCCTATTTTTTCAGATTCCAACCGCGAAAATCCAAAATCTTTACTAGATTATATTCTCTCCAATTCCCCGATCGTACTGTTTTCCGCAGACGAAACTGGGCTCATGAATTTTGCCTCAGGTAAAGCGTTAGATATGCTTGGCCTGGATTCCAGCGCCTTTATCGGGACTAACTTCGTACAACATCAATGGAACGCGGAGTTTAGGGAAGAAGATGGATCGGTCCGAAGTGTGGAACAGACTGAGGCATTAAAACTTGTACTTTCCGGAAAAGAGATTAGTGCAGAGACAATCTTTTTAGGAAGGCATTTTGCCGTAAGAATCTCCCCTGCGATAGGAGAAGATGGAAAAATCAAAGGACTCGTGGGAGTTTCCCTAGATATAACCGACCGTAAGATTGCGGAAGATATATTAGAAAAACGTACTATAGATTTTCAGACTTTGATAGGTGCCTTGCCTGTAATCGTATTTTCCATTTCTCCTGAGGGAAGGATCATTCTCGCTGATGGAAAAGGATTGGATAGGCTTAAGATCAATCCAAAAGAAGTGGTGGGAAAGACCATTTTTGAAAGAGCAGGCAATCGACCGGAAGTGATGGAAGCATTTTCTAAATCTCTCCAGGGAGAAGAGAGTATATATCATAGCAACCAAAATGATCTTCTCTTGGAAACAAGAATGTATCCAAGGATCGGAAAGAATGGCCGTATCCAGGAAATATTAGGAATTGTTTATGATATTTCCGATCGCAAAGAATATGAGGCTCGTATCCGTAAGAACGAGGAGAAGTATAGGAATTTATTCCAAAACAATCCTCAGATCATGTTTGTTTTTGAAAGATCTTCACTTAAAATTCTGGCGGTAAACCAAACAGCAACCCAGATCTACGGTTATTCCGAAAAAGAATTTTTAGAAAAAAGCGCTGTGGAACTTAGACTCCCCGAAGAGAGAGAGTTTATGATGGAGAAGATCAAGGGTTTGAAACCTGGCCCGAATTTTTTCCAGGAAATGAAACATCTTAGAAAAGATGGAAGTATCGTGTTTTTGGATATAGTTTCATCTCCTATTCAATTTCAGGAGACAGAGGCCGTGCTTGTTTCCGCGATGGATGTTTCTGAACGGGTTCGATTGACAAAAGAACATCGTTTTAATTTGGAAGTCATCTCTCAAGTTAATGATGCGATTATTGCTTTAGACGGAGATCAGAAGATCACATATTATAATAGTTACGCCGCGAAAATGTATGAAGTAAAAGAGGGGGAATGTTTAGGGAAACATTATAATTCTCTTTTTGAAGAGGATTGGATTTCCGAGGAAAATTATAAAGAGGCCATGGAGGATTGGAAGACATTAGGCGCTTCTAAAAGAGAATTTATCCATACATTAAGATCAGGCAGAAAGATCACAATCGAAAGTAATTTCAAAAAAATTAATGCAGAAGGTTATCTGGTCCCGGGCCTTATCATGGTCAATCGGGACATTTCCGAAAAAATTGAATATAGAAAATCTTTGGAGGAAGCACTTCTTGGTTTGGCGAAAACGAATAAGGAACTGGAACAATTCGCTTATATTGCATCTCACGATTTGCAGGAACCACTTAGGACGATTGCGAGTTATCTACAATTATTAGAGAGAAAATTTTCGGAAGAGATCAAGCCGGAAATGAGGGAATTCATTCATGTATCTGTTGAAGCTGCTAAACGACAACAGGGATTGATTGAAAGCCTTTTAAGTTATTCCAGAGTGGGCTCGGATTCTGTAAAAAAATCGAAAGGGGATCCGAATCTGATTTTAGAAGAGCTCAGAAGGGACCTTTCTTCAGTAATAGAAGAAACACAAGCGAATTTAGTTTTAGAAGGTCCTTTTCCTGAAGTATATGCCGACCAGGATCAGATTAGGCGTTTATTCAGTAATCTGATTTCTAACGGGATCAAATTCAGATCTCCTAGCAGGAGTCCGGAAATCCGAATCAAGGTAAAACATGTTCCCGGTGCAAACGTGTTTTCTGTCTCCGATAACGGGATAGGAATGGACTCTAAATACTTTGATCGTATTTTTATCATATTCCAAAAATTGCATACTAGGTCCGAATATCCCGGCACTGGAATCGGATTATCCATCTGTAAAAAGATCGTAGAAAATCATGGAGGAAAAATTTGGGTCCAGTCTTCTGTAGGAAAGGGATCCGAGTTCTTTTTTTCTCTGCCTGAGGTTTAATTATGAGCACTTCTTCCAAACAATATTTTGATATTCTTCTTGTGGAGGATAATCCTGCGGATGTCCGACTCACTATAGAAGCATTGAACGATCTTAAGTCCGAAAAAAGATTATTCATCGCGAAAGACGGGGAAGAGGCAATCGACTTCGTAAAAGGAGAGGGAGAATTCGTAGGTGCAAGACGCCCTGATCTGATCCTATTAGATCTGAATCTTCCTAAAAAGAACGGATTAGAAGTTTTAGAAGAACTTAAATCGGACCCTGAATACAAAAGAATTCCTGTTGTGGTTTTGACTACTTCCGGATCGGAAAGGGATATTATCGCCACTTTTAATCTACACGCGAACTCATATATACAGAAACCGGTGGAGTACGATAATTTTTTGGAAGCGATGGATACGTTACGTATCTATTGGTTCAAAACTTCGAGGTTGCCTCCGAAATGAATGCAAGAGTAGTATCCGTCCGGGTAAAACAAATTTTAGTAGTGGAGGACAACGAGGACGATTCTCGTTTGTTCGAAATATTTTTGAAAGAAGCTGATCCTTCCGGGGTACGGTTGAAACATTCTCCTACGGTAGCGGACGCTTTGGAAATACTGAAAGACCAAGGAGAAGAGATCGATTGTATTCTTCTGGACCTAACCCTACCTGATAGTTTCGGGTTGGACGGTTTCGAAATGATCAAAAAGGGATTTCCTAAAATACCTATAGTAATCTGTTCCGGGACCCAGGATGAATCGGTTGCAATGGAAGCATTACAGTCGGGCGGTCAGGATTATCTGATCAAAGGAAAATTCGATTCTCATCTTCTTTTTAGATCCATTTTATATGCGATTGAAAGACAGGATATGTTGTCCAAGTTGGAAGAGCAGGCATTCCTTATCAAAGAAAATGAAAAAAGATATAGGCTGATCTTTGAACATAATCCTCATCCGATCGTTTTATACAATTATGATTGTGAAGGGATTTTGGATCTAAACCAAGAAACTGAAAGGATTTACGGTTTCGATCGGGAAGAACTTCTTCATATGAAATTTTCAGATCTGTTTATTGGCGCTTTTTCGGGAGACCGTAGGCAGTATATGGCCTTACATAACGGAAAAAATATTCCGGAAACACATGTGCATAGATCCAAGGAAGGAACTCCTCTCTTAATGGAGATTACTTCTTATAAATTCCAATTAGAAGGAAAGGAAGTGGTTCTTGCAATCTTGGTAGATATGACCAAGTGGAAACAATCCGAAGATAATCTGATACAATCTTTGAGAGATAAGGAAGCACTTCTACAGGAGATCCATCATAGGGTTAAAAATAATCTGCAGATCATGGCAAGTCTTCTAAACTTGCAGGCAAATTATGCAAAGAATAAAGAAGTGACCAGGGAACTTAGGGATACGGAGAGTAGGATCTACTCTATGTCCTTGGTCCATAACGAACTTTATAATTCCAAAAGCCTGGCTGAGATCGGTCTAGGTTCTTATGTCGAAAAGTTATTGGATAATCTTTGGAATGTGTATGGGGTCGGACCTGAAATCGGAAGAATGATCGATGTGGGAAATTTAAGTTTGGCAGTGGAGAAGGCCCTTCCCATCGGAATGATGATCAATGAGATCGCCACAAATTCTATCAAATACGCTTATTCTGAAAAGAAGAAGGGGCAGTTTTATATAAAGGCAAAATCAGGAAATGGGATATTTTATTTGGAAGTTGGGGACGATGGAAAGGGGATCCCGGATTATCCTCAGATAGAAGCCAAAGAAACCTTAGGTTTGCAACTGATCCGGATTTTATCCAAACAGTTGAAGGCAAAATTGGACATCAATACCTCAGCTCCAGGAACCCGATTCCAGATAGAGTTCGAGTATTAAGCAGCCAGTAATTTTTTAAATTCGGAAATACATGCTTTGCAAGCTTCCGAACAGGCCTTACACTCTTCGTGATGGTCTGCATGTTTATCACATTGAGCTGCACATCTTTCGCAGGACTCCAAACAAATCGAGGCTAACTTTTTAGAGGAAGCCGAACCAAGTGAAGATAATACAACGAATGCGTCGCATAATGCCACAGTCTCCTCGACTGATCTAAGACAATCCGCCATTTCCTTATGACCTTCTGCCAACATGTCCACGCACATATTGATACAAATTCTACCCTTCAAAATACAGGCAGAGGAGGCTTCTATTGCGGAGCCTGGTACGGAAGTTTTTTCGGCCTTTTTCTTTTTAGGAGCTTTTTTATCTCCGTGATCATGTCCTAAAACGGAGGAACTTGCAAGTAAAGCCATGGTAGTCGCACCTAGGCCTAGGATTTGTTTTCTAGATATTTTCTGTTCCAAAGGAACCTCCCTCGGTGCTCTAAATTATCTAAGAATCCGCTTTTCGTCGCCTAAAATAGGTTGAAAACTTTAAAAAAAACCGCTTTCTTTTCGGAACTTTTGGAATAGGTTTGGAAAATTCTTCCCACAAAGTAGCTCTTACTGAAAAGACTCGTCGGATGAATTCAACTAGTTAAAATGTTCGGACCAACGAAAGAAAAAAGCGAATCATCCGCGACGATTGGCGAATCGGACAAAATTCTCATTCTGGACGATGCTCCAGAAAACTGTCAGCTTGTAGAAAGGATCCTAAAAAAAGCAGGATACGGAGACGTAATATCTACTCAATCACCTGAGACAGCTTTGGAATGGTTAGGTCTCCAAGGAAACGCGGAAAACAAAAAAGATATTTCACTTTTACTTTTGGATATTCTTCTTC
The DNA here is from genome assembly GCF_002812205.1 of Leptospira neocaledonica. Taxonomy (NCBI): domain Bacteria; kingdom Pseudomonadati; phylum Spirochaetota; class Leptospiria; order Leptospirales; family Leptospiraceae; genus Leptospira; species Leptospira neocaledonica. Next base: position 396,168 of record NZ_NPEA01000001.1, on the reverse strand, counting down.
CCGGAGGAATGAACGGTCTGGATATCCTACGCACCTTAAGCTCTAAGGAAGAATTTTCCGACCTTCCTGTTATTATCATCACAGCAATTCACGATACCCAAACCTTGGAGTCCGCATTCGAATTAGGTGCGATCGATTACGTTACAAAACCTTTTGATGCTCATGAATTAAGAGCAAGGGTCCGTTCTACTTTGAGGCTTCGTCATGAGATGCTCCAAAGAAAACAAAGAGAAAGAGACCTAGAAGAGATCACCGATAAACTTTCGGAAGCCTACCAAACATTGCTCAGAGTTTCCAGAACGGATGGTCTTTCCGGGATTTGGAACAGAAGATTTTTTGATGAGATCTTAGAGGTAGAATGGAAAAGAGCCTGTCGTTCCGAAAAACCGATCTCATTACTTTTATTGGATATAGATTTTTTCAAAAAATTTAACGATACATATGGTCACCAAGCGGGAGACGAATGTATTCGTCAGGTCGCAGGAGTCCTAAAAAATACCGCCAGAAGAGCTGGGGATTTTCCTGCTCGTTACGGCGGAGAAGAATTTGCAGTGATCTTACCCGAAACCGATTCGGACAAAGCACTAGTAGTTGCGGAAAATATTCGGACTCGTGTACAAGAACTGAAGATCGCTCATGAAGGTTCCCAGACTTCTGAGTTTGTTTCTGTGAGTATTGGGATCAGTAGTCGTATGTCCGGAAAAGATAAAGAGAGCAAAAAGTTTTTGGAAGAGGCCGACAAGGCTCTTTATAAATCCAAAGAAGACGGAAGAAATAGAAGTACAGTCTTTAAAGATTAAACATTTAGGCTTAGGTCCTACCAGGGTCTTATTTCATCCTTTTTTTCCCGTATTGTAACGAATCTTCTTCATTTTTTTCCCAAAATTGGAAATTTGTTTGCATCGCACTAAGTCATATAACTTAATTAACGATACATAGAGATAGAAATGGCTATATTGGATAAAATAGTACAGGAATTCAAAAACAGGTTTTTTGAGACCGTAAAGGTTCCGGTGCAGGTGCATTCTTCTTCCGGGGATTTCCAAGCAACTTGGGAGGGGATTGAAGGTACTGCGCTCAGCTTTACCCTAGATCGTTTTCATCCCGATCCGGAAGGTAGTAATGCTGTTATAGAGATTCGTGTTCCTTTTTGGAAGGAACCCTTATTATTTTCAGGAAAACTTTTGGATAAAAAAGTGGTGAAATCCAAATCTCCGGAAAGGATTACAGATACTGTTTTGGTATTCGAATCGGAACTTTCAGAATTCCTAAAAAAGAATCTTCCCAAAATAGATCTCACACTTCCTAAAAAAAAGTAATTCTTATTTTTTAGGAAGATCCACTTCTAAGATCATCGCTGCATGATCGGAAAGGATGGGATCTTTTTTGACTGTGAGTTTTTTAAGTTTGGATTTAAGCTCCGGGGTTACGAAAAAGTAATCAATTCTCCAGCCCTTATTATTCCCTCTCGCTCCCGCTCTAAAAGTCCACCAGGTATATTCCTGTTTATTCGGATATAATTCCCTAAAACTATCCACCCAACCTGTAGAAAGGAATTTGGTTACCCAGGCTCTTTCTTCCGGAAGGAATCCACTATTCTTTGCATTTCCTTTCGGATCATGTATGTCCATTTCTGTATGGGCGATATTCACATCCCCGCAGAGTATTAGGTTAGAATGTTTCTTTTTTAGTTTTGCGGAGATTTTTAAGAATTCATCTAAAAATCTCATTTTGGCAGCTTGTCTCACGTCACCCGTGGTTCCGGAAGGAAAGTAAACTGTCCAGATCGCGTATGAATCAAATTCTACAAGGACACTTCTTCCTTCTTTATCAAATTCATCTAGATCGAGTCCATAGGTTACTTTTTTAGGTTCCTGTTTGGTCCAAATGGAAACTCCAGAGTAACCTTTTTTTACCGCTGAATGGAAGAATGCCTTGTATCCCAATTTTTCCCAAATTTCCGAACTGAGTTGGTCCGGCTGCGCTTTGGTTTCTTGGAAACATACAAAATCGGGTTTTTCAGAAGAGAGGATATCGCCAAGGCCCTTGCCCCAAGCGGATCGGATTCCATTGCAGTTCAGACAGAAAACTTTCATAGGCTTAGAAGAGTTCCCAGGATTTTCGGGATGCTAAGTCCGGGCAAAGAAAAAAAATGTCCGTATGAGCATTCGTATCAGGGAAGTAGGGTTGGATTTCTCCTTTGAACCCATTCTCCAAAGAGCAAAGCAAGACTTAAATGACACTTTGGCCCTGGTACGTCCCATTTTGGACCAGGTGAGAGAAGGCGGAGACAAAGCCGTTTATGAGCTCACCGAAAAATTCGATCGAATAAAACCTGAAAAATTGGTTTATCCTGTCTCTGGCTGGAACGGAAAAGCGGACCCAGAACTAGTTTCCGCATTGGAAAAGGCCAAAGAGAATATTGAAACTTTCCACAAAGCCCAGATCCCAGCCGACTTAGACGTGAATGTCTCCGGAAATACATTAGGAATTCGTTATACTCCAATAGAATCGGTTACTGTATATGCTCCAGGCGGAAAGGCATTGTACCCTTCTACAATTTTGATGGGAGTGATCCCGGCAAAAATTGCAGGAGTAAAACATATACAGATTGTGACTCCTCCCCAGAAAGATGGTATTCCCGACGGATTGTATGCGGCGGCTAAGATTGCAGGTGCGGATGCGATCGTAACGGTAGGGGGTGCCCAAGGAATTGCCGCTGCCTCCTATGGGACTGAAACTATTTCTCGTTCCGAATTTGTGATCGGGCCTGGGAACAAGTTTGTGACGGCTGCAAAAGTTCTCTTAAGTGGACAAGGTGTGATCGGAATTGATAGTCCAGCGGGTCCAAGCGAAGTTCTTGTGATCGCAGACGATTCTGCAAATCCGAATTGGGTAGCGGCGGATTTACTTTCTCAAGCGGAACATGGAGAAGATTCAGCAGCGATACTTTGCACAAACTCTATGGAGTTCGCTAAAAAAGTTTCGGAAGAAATAGACAAGGCATTAAAGGAAAGACCTAAAAGAGAATCTATCAAAAGAGCCTCGATAGAAAACGAAAGTTGGATATTAGTTTTTCCTAATTTAGAAGAATGTGTAAATTTTTCTAATTTATATGCTCCTGAACATTTAGAGATCCAAACTAAAAACTATCAGGAATTATTCAAAAAAATTAAACATGCCGGTTCCGTATTTTTAGGACCTTATTCTCCTGTGGCAATGGGGGATTATATTAGCGGCACAAATCATATTCTTCCAACAGCGGGGGGAAGTAGGATCTTTTCTTCCTTAGGAGTTCTTACATTCTTAAAAAGAGTGACCTATCAAGAAGTGACTAGGGACTCTTTGGAAAAATTATATCCATATGTAAAAGTTCTCTCCGAATTCGAAGGTTTGGATGAGGAACATGGAAATTCAGTGAAAGTAAGACTTTCCTGGAACGGAAAATCATGATCGTATCCAAGGATCCAAACGAGGTCAGAGACCAAATTCTTTCCTGGAAGTCCGAAAAACTTTCGGTAGGTTTTGCTCCTACCATGGGTTTTTTGCATGAAGGGCATGCGAATTTATTCGTTCGCTCGGCCGGCGAAAATTCCAAAACAGTAGTTTCTATTTTTGTAAATCCTGCACAATTCAATGATCCAGAAGATTATCTAAAATATCCGATCAATACGGAAGGTGATTTAGAAATTTGTAAATCGTCAAAAGTGGATCTGGTGTATTTACCGGATAAGGATACGATGTATCCGGGTGGAATTCCTGAAGTAGAATTACGGATCCCACATTTGATGAAAAATCTGGATGCTACTACCAGGCCTGGACATTTTGAAGGTGTTCTTTTAGTTCTTTCTCGTTTGTTTCATACAATTCCTGCGGATCGTTCTTATTTTGGTAAGAAGGATTACCAACAATATCTGGTTGTAAAAGAATTCGTAAAAGTTTTGGGATTTCCTATGGAGATCATAGGAGTGGATACGGTTCGCTCTGCAGAAGGCCTTGCATTAAGTTCCAGAAATGCTCGTTTAATAGGACAGGAAAAAGAAGAAGCACTGCTGCTCATCCGGGCATTACGTTTGGGAGAAAGTCTGATCCGACAAGGAGAAAAAGATCCTTCTGAAGTTTTGACTGTGATGAGAGATGTTCTGGATTCTTCTTCCAAAATACAAACGGATTATCTGGAAATTTTGGATGCAAACACATTGGAAGAACTTCCTATTCTAAAAGGAGAAATCCTTCTCGCCGTCGCTGCCTTCTTAGGGCAAGTAAGACTGATCGATAATCTAACCGTTAAGGTGTCTTAATTTAGTATGGCTAAATTGGCTTCCACTCCGGGCGATTGGAAAAAATCTTTAGAAGATCTTTTATCTTCTACAAAAGAGAATTCTAAAATTTCCTCCGTTCCTGTTTCCGTTCATTCTCTTTTATCTTCCGTTCTTTTTCAGGCACAGAAAAATTCTAAAATTGTAATCTCTCCTACAAATACCGAATCAGAGTTTTTATATAGAGAAAGTTTAAGTTATTTGGATCCTAATCTAGTTTGTTACCTTCCAGGCCAGGAAGTTTTACCTTACGAGTATATGCGTTATCCGGCTGAGATGAAAAGAGAAAGGATCCAGGCCCTGGCTCGCATTTTATCCGGAGAAAAAATTTTAGTATTCACTTCCGTTTCCGGTTTTTTGAAAACACTTCCTGAAGCTTCCGCACTGAAAGAAAGATCCTTATCCGTAAAATTAGGCCAAGAGATCCAACCTGAAACTTTAATGAGAGAACTTATTCGTTTAGGTTATCACAGAGTGGATATGTGTCAGGCATTCGGTGAGTTCAGTTTGAAGGGTGGTATCTTGGATGTATTTTCTTCCTTCTCCGCTGATCCTATTCGGATCGATTTTTTCGGGGACGAAGTGGAATCCATCCGCACATTCGATCCGGAAACACAAAGATCTTTGGAAAATCTGAAAGAAGCATTTTTACTTCCTGCGGACGAGTTCATTCTCACGGATTCTCAGAAAGAACAATATCGCAACCTGATTATAAATGCGGATAAGTCTTTACATTTGCCTGAGATTCCGGACGATGCAGGCGGAACATATTACGAAGAACTTATCCCGATGGTCCGGGAAAATAAAGGAATATTATCTTTTTTTAAATCAAAACCTGGACTTGTATTTCCGGATCCGAACGGAGCGAAAGAAAGATACTCTCATCTTTTGAGGGAATATGACGCACTTTACGAAAAAAGAAGTAAGGAGATTTTATGCGCTCCTCCTTCTTTCCTTTTGAGGGATAAAGAAGAATCCGAAATTTTAGAAAACCTAAGCGGTATTAAATTTACACAACTTCCGCCGAGTAAGCCTGAAGATCTGATATGCCCTCTACATCAGGCACCTTCTTTTAAGGGGAAGATCAGAGAGGTTCGAGAAAAAATAGGGGAGCTAAAAACGGAAGGCGGATGGAAAATCATCCTTACTTCTTCTTTCGAAGCCCAAACCCAAAGACTTTTGGGACTTTTTGAATCGGAAGGAATTCGTTTATTAAATTCGGAAACTTCTGAGCCGGAACCAATACTTCTTCCTAACAAATCCAAAGAAGAAGTATATTTGGCGGTTTCCGAAATACGAAACGGTTTTTTATGGGAAGAAGAGAAACTTCTATTCTTATCCGAGAATGATGTATTCGGCAGGGAATACAAACGTAAGACAAGATTCAAAAAACAAAGTAGTAAGGCCATCCAAAGTTTCCTAGACCTGAAAGAAGGGGACTTTGTGGTTCACGTAAACCATGGAGTCGGAAAATTCCTCAAAATAGAAAGAGTGAACGCTGGTGGAAAAGAAAGAGATTTTCTTAAACTGGAATATTATGGCGGAGACACGTTATTCGTCCCTTTGGATCAGATTTCTCTTGTCCAAAGATTTGTAGGCGGAACGGAAAGGCCTAGATTAGATAGCCTTGGTAAAAGTACCTGGAAAAAAACAAAGGACAGGGTCCAAAAGGCAGTCGAGGGCCTCGCAGAAGATTTGGTCCATATGTATTCCAATCGGATTAAATTACAGGGATATGCTTTTCCTCCGGACACGATCTACCAGGAAGAGTTTGAAGCTGAATTCGAATACGAAGAAACTCCGGATCAAATCGAAGCGATCGAAGCAGTTAAAAAGGACCTAGAATCCACAAGACCGATGGATCGTCTCATTTGCGGGGATGTGGGTTACGGAAAAACGGAAGTTGCCATCAGAGCAGCGTTCAAGGTGGCAATGGCAGGTAAACAGATCCTGATGCTTGCTCCTACAACGATCCTTGCCTTACAACATTATAATAATATGAAAAAGAGGTTCGAGAACTATCCGATCACAGTGGAATTAGTTTCTCGCCTTAGGACCGCGGCCGAAACCCGTGACGTTCTGAAACGTTTTGCCGCCGGAAAAGTGGACATGCTCATCGGAACTCATGCGGTTCTTGCAAATTCCGTCCAACCCAAAAATCTGGGGTTACTCATTATAGACGAAGAACAAAGATTCGGAGTGAACCATAAGGAATCCATTAAGAAGATTAAAAATCTTGTGGATGTTCTGACTTTGACCGCGACCCCGATCCCGCGCACGCTTCATATGGCATTAACCGGGATCAGGGAACTTTCTATCATAGCTACTCCGCCTAAAAACAGACAAAGTGTGGAAACATATGTGATCGAAGAAGACGAAGAGGTTCTAAGAGATGCGATCCGCACCGAACTTTCGAGAGAAGGGCAAGTATTCTATCTTTATAATAGAGTAGAATCCATTGAACAAGAGACTAAAAGATTAAACGAAATCGTTCCCGAGGCTTCCATCGGAGTTCTTCATGGACAAATGACAGAGGATGAGATCGAAGAAACCCTCGTGGATTTTTACGCCCGCAAATTTGATATTTTGGTCACAACTACCATTATCGAATCCGGGATAGATATCCCAAATGTAAATACTCTAATCGTAAAAAGAGCCGATCTATTCGGCCTTTCTCAGCTTTACCAGATTCGAGGTAGAGTGGGAAGAAGTGACCGAAAGGCGTTTGCCTACCTTCTTCTTCCTAAAGACAGGGTAGTAACGGAAGATGCGGAAAAACGACTGAATACTATTTACGAATACCAAGAACTTGGTTCCGGATTCAAGGTAGCAATGCGTGACTTGGAAATCCGAGGTGCAGGTAATCTTTTAGGAAAGGAACAATCCGGAGATATTATGGAAGTCGGCTTCGATCTGTATGTGCAGATGTTGGAAGAAGCGATCGCAAGAATTAAAGGAGAAGAAGTTAAAATTGAAGTGCGAACCGCGATCAATTTGGATTCTAACTTCTTCATTCCTGAATCATACATACCTGACACAAGGCAGAAGATAGAATTTTATAAACGATTCGAAGGCGCAAGAGATCTAGACGAAATAGAAGAAGTTGCCCAGGAAATGACGGATCGTTTCGGCGAACCTCCAGAAGAAGCAAAAACTTTCTTGATGTTGGAAAAAATTAGGACCCTTGCTTCCGTCTTAGGTTTTGAATCAGTCTCCGAGTTAGGGGAGGAAATTCGTCTGAAATTGGGAGCACATTTCTTAGGCAGTTATGACAAAATTGTAAACTTGATTTCGGCTCGGATGGGTCTTACCATGAATCCTAGAGAACCGAATGTTCTTTTGTACGTTCCCGGAAAAGCCAACCAAAAGGACAAACTTGTGAAACTTGTGTACTTCTTAACGGAAATGTTGCCCGACAAAAAGTAATGGACGCCAGGCCCGGTTCTCCTATTTTTTGCGTAGGAATTCCAACACAGATGAAAAGGCTATATATCTCCCTCACTTTACTCTTATCTTTTTTCTTATTCGCTTATTGTGGAGACGGTACTCCGGTCATCGAATCCATCGATGGCAATAAGATCACTACTGCAAGTTTTGAAAGCGCTTTGGATGTCGCTTTGGATTCTTTAAGCCGTACACAAAACATTGAAAAAAAGAATGTTATTAGATTCCTTTTCACAGAAGAGGAAAGCAAAGTCCCTCAAGCTTTCTTACAACTAAGACCTGAATTTAAAAAGAGAAAGTTTTTCGATCGTTATCATGAGATGATGGTTGTAAAAGCTGCCGCTGACAAAAGTGGTTTCAGCAAAAGATCCGATATTAAAGAAATTTTAAAATTCCAAGAGATGCAGATGATCTATGGAATGTACATCGCTGAGCAGATCGAATCCAGAATTAAAATTACCGAGCAAGAGTTGAACCAAGGTTGCCAAGAACTCCGTGCTAAATATAAACAAGCGGAGTCTTTAACTCTGGAACAATGTTATGATGCAGCAAGAGCTCAGATTAAAGGAAGAAAATCGGAAGAAGTTTATAAATCGGTTCTAGACAGAATTAAAGAATCTGTCGCTATTAAACATAACGATAAATTCGATCTGGAAAAATATCTGGAGAAAGAATTCACCATTCCTGGAGCAAATAAGGAAGAGGCGCCTAAGGCCGAGGAAACCAAGGCACCGGAGGCTACTACTCCTACAACAGCGCCAGAAGCTACTAAGTAAAAAAAGAAATTTTTCAACGATTTGAATTCATATCTAAACGCAATCTTCCGTAGCGTAATTGAAGCGATTACGGAATTCTTACCGGTGTCCTCCACAGGACACCTTTTCTTATTCTCCTCCTTCTATCCATTTTCGGAGGGAGCGGATTTCGACGACCTATTCGATATATTCATCCAAAGCGGTGCGATTCTGTCTGTTCTGGTATTATATAAGGAAAAGTTTTTAGATCAGGGAAGATCGGCAGTACGTTACCTTCTCCGCAAAGAAGAAAACAAAGAAGGATTCCTTTTCTTAATCAGAGTTACGATTGGATTTTTGCCGATTATGGCCGCTGGATTTTTGTTCAGGGGATTTTTAGATAAGATCAAGGCAAGAGAAGATATTTTGGCGATCTTAGGAGGAGCTTGGCTTATCGGAGGAATTCTTATCTTGGCATCTGAGTTCTGGTTCCAAAGAAATGAAAAGATTAAAACAAGTGAACCTATCGGAACAAAGGATGCGATTCTGATCGGTATTTTCCAATGTTTAGCTTTGGTCCCTGGTGTTTCCAGATCCGGAGCAACGATCGTAACCGCCAGATTTTTGGGAAAGGATACTAGAAGTTCCGCCGAATTTTCCTTCTTCGTTGCGGTTCCCGTGTTATTCCTGGCCGGAGCTTATAAACTATTCAAACATCGGGCAGTGTTAAATTGGGAGAATCTGCCGATTTTAGGTTTGGGTTTTGTTCTTTCCTTCCTACTTTGTTTTTTCGTAATCAAATGGTTCCTGAAATACTTGCAGTCCCATTCCTTTACCGGGTTCGGCTGGTATCGGATACTTCTTGGGATCTCAGTGCTTACCTTCTACAAATTAGTGATGCAGGGCTGACCCGACACGATAGTCTGGCTTAGATCGGAATGCGCCCCTGGATCCGAAATTGTCTATTTTTGCTTTTTTTGCCTAGTCTATTATGGGGGCAACCGGCCGACCTAGGCCCTCGGGGTTCTGCAGGTGATGCGAACTCGGAAGACGATACCCAAAGGTCTGTTGTTAAGACCAGAAACCGCCTCTTAAACAAGTCCATCGAAGTTCTAAGCGAAAGAGAAGTGGATGAACAGTTGGAGAACCTGGGTCTTTCCAGAGAAGGTTCTATCTATACTAGACGTAAAAGATTAAAGGCCGCTTTAGGAGAGAAGGAAGATAATAAGCCCGACTTTGCCGCGTTAGCCGGAACAACTAAGAAAGATCTTCCCATGGTCATAGAGAATGCCGCCGAAGGGGAGCTCATGAGAGTGGATCAAACCAAGGGCGGAGTTTTGGTTTTAAGAGGTAGAGTTCGTATCAAACTTAGATCCGGAAGTTTGGAAGCAGAGACAATTTCGGTAGATTCGGACCGCCAAGAAGTTTATGCGGAAGGCGGGATTAAATTCGAAGATGGAAGAGCGAAAATCACCGGAGATAAATTCATCTATGACTATAAATTGGATAAGGGTGTGGTCTATAATACCAAAGGAACGGTCGCACCAGCATACTTCTTCGGAGAGAAAGTCAAAAAATTAGATGATAAACGTTACATGTTGGAGATGGGATATTTCACCTCATGTAATGCCGAGAAGCCTCATTATTCTTTTAAGGTTGATAAAGTTGTACTCTATCAAGATAGAACGGTTGTAGGAACTAACGTTCGATTCCAGGTAGGAGGTACGACAGTATTCTGGCTTCCATTCTTTTATAATAATAATTTAGGAAACGGTTGGACCACCCAAGCAGGTAAGAATAATACCCAAGGTTTATTCATCCAAAACTCCTTACAATGGTCCACGATCCCTTCTTGGTCCTGGACTCCAATGGGTTATAAGTTCCGAGCGGACTTCTATGAAAAAACGGGACAAGCCTTCCAGATGGAGATGTGGAGGCAAAGTAATAATCTAAACTATTTGATAGATATAGGTTACGCGAATCATAAAGCCTACCAGATTACTTCCGGTTTTGAGGATAGATTTGCAAATTACGGTCTCGGAACAAGTGCAGTCACTAACCAAGTAGATAAGGGAAATTTTTGGGGGACCAATATTCCGAATATCGGAGAGGATAGGGATCCTTGGTGGAAAGGCAGAATATTCTTAAATTCTAAAATGAATAATACGGAGAAGGACGTTACCCGAAACCTTTCCGTTCAATATGAGAATTTTACGAACCGTTTATTCGAATACGAATACGGGAATAGATATCAACCAAGCAATAGTTTGCAGTCCTTATATACATTCAGAGATGTTCGCTACGGTTACGTTCGGAATAACCTGGAATGGAAATTGGATTATACCGAGAATAGGGGAGATCTTTCGGTTAATATCAACATGAAGAGAAATATGCTCTTCTATAACCTTTCTCCTTTATCCAAATCGGGTTATTTCCCTACAGTGGATATTCTTCCTTCTGTTACGATCAAAAACAGTTCTGAAATCGCTAAACTTCCTTATTTCGAAACTCCGGTATATTGGGACGTATATTTAACGAATACATTGATGAGATTCTACGGCGTTCCTACCCAAGAAAAACTGAAAATTCCTACTTCCGATGGAAGTTACGATAATCCGAACGGGGACTATAAAGAAAATCTTCTTAGGACTCAGAACTTCTTACAGGGAGAGACAGGATTTAGAACTTCTATGAATTTTGGAAGTTACGTGTCCTTGGCTCCGAGCGTTTATTACGGGGCTAAAAAACAATCCGCTCAATTACCTGCGGGAAATGCGGATACTGTTTCTACTAACTTTACTTCCTTGGAAAGAAGTTTGGCCAGGGACAGTTATCAATATTTTAGAACGAATACTAACTTAAGAATTGGTGCTCCTATATTATTTTTTAATGCAACATACCGTAAGTTAGAAGCGGAGAAGCCCGATTTGCAAGATCCTATTCTCATGAAAAATCGCCAGCATGAGATGGAACTTTCTTTGGAAAGTTATGCCTTGGAAAATTTCGAAGTTTCTCTTAAAACTATCCGAGATCTTAGAACCTTTTCGGACGAATACCAACCTCAGCCTACGAGCCAGGAAAGATGGTATTATACAGTATTCCGTTTTGCAGGTTATATAGATTTCTTGGATGGATTCAGTAAAAGAAAGAGAACGCTTTTGGAGAGAAAAAGAAGTTTTTATACGGGACTTTTTTTCAATAATGATTTTGTATATCATACTCCCTTACATCGTCCTTTGTCCAATAACTTCACTCTATCGTATAAAATGGGAGGATTTAGACTTCCTTTCTTAAGATATATTCGTGAGTTAGAAGTTGGGGGAACCTGGTATCATATTTATTACGCTTCTATGATGGACAATTATAGAATCTACGCTAAAGCAAGTATCGATATCACTAGAGAATTCGGATTTGAGGCGGAAATCGATTCAAGGGTGACTGAACCTTGGAGATACACTAATCAAACGGATAATTATTATTACCAAAGATATATTTTGAATACGGACCCTACTTCTCCGTTCACTTCTATGAATATGAACTCAACGAATTTCGGCCAGGATATCATCAACGGTTCGGGGATAAACGGTACTCAGGCAAGACAAACTACCGCTCTGAATGTTAACCGTGCAATGGCCGTCTTAAAATATAATCTGCATACGATGAATTTCAGATTGGGTCTAAGTAGTGATCTTAGATCCGTACCTGGGGGAATAACTGGAGCAAGCCAAGTGACTTTTTACGACCAGTCCATTTTCTTCTCCATATCTCTAACGGATTTCAGTCTAGGCCAGGAAGATTCTTCCCAACTTTCCAGGATCCGTCTGTTCAGATTTAGAAAACGTCCTCTGCGGACAGGTTATACGGAAGGAGTCGAGTCGGAATAATATGCTGAAAGAAAGAAGCCAAACTTTTAAATTATTATTCGTCTTTTTAGACCTAATCTTCTCTTTGGGAAGTTGTGTCTTCGCGTTCCTTCTTCGTTTTTACGTAGGAGATCCTACAGGAATAGATAGATCTTATATTGATCTTGAAAGTTATTTTATATTAGGTTCCGTTCTCTCCGTTTCTCAAGTAATCGTCTTCTTATTCATAGATTTATATCATCCCAGAAGGGGATTGTCCTTCCTGGACGAGTTCCTTGCGATTTTCGGGGGAGTGTTCTTAAATTTACTTTTCGTATTGTCTATGTTATTCTTCTTCCGAGGTGATTTCGGAAGCGAAAGATTCTCTCGTTCTTTCATTTTAGTTTTTGCAGGAACAAATATTTTTTCGATTGGTGCTCTTCACCTTCTCGCCCGCCAATTTTTAAGATATCTCAGAAGTAAAGGATACAATTTACGTAGAGTTCTTGTGATAGGGACAAGAGAGACTGCCGCTCGTTTTGCGGATTCAGTCCAAAGACATCAGATCTACGGATACCAAATCATAGGTTATGTGAGTTCTGGAAACTCCAAGGCAATCCGTAAAGAGATGCAAGTTGTCGGAAAGACTAACAAGATAGAGAAGGTTTTGTCTGAGATAAAACCCGACCTAGTAGTTTATGCCCTGAATAACGCAGAAGGCGATTGCCTGGAAACTGTTTTGGATGCATGTGATACGGAAGGTATCGATCTAAAAGTAATACCTGGTTTCCAAGAATTCATCAAGGCAAAAGGAAGAGTGGATGAGATGGACGGTCTTCCGGTTATTTCTATCCGAAATATTCCTGTTCGCCTTGGCTATAACCGAGTTATCAAAAGAAGTTTTGATATTCTATTTTCTCTTTTCTTCATTACTCTTTTTTCGCCTGTGTTTCTGATCATCGCATTTCTGATCAAATTAAGCTCCAGGGGGCCGGTATTTTATTACCAGGAAAGAGTGGGCTTGGACAATAAAAGTTTCAAAATGATCAAGTTTAGAAGTATGGTAGTCCAAACAAGGTCCCAATCTGAGACTACGTGGACAGTCCAGAATGATCCGAGGGTGACTGGGATTGGCAAGATACTACGTAAGACCTCCCTTGACGAAATACCTCAGTTTTTTAATGTGCTTTTAGGAGATATGTCCGTAGTGGGTCCAAGACCCGAAAGACCTCATTTTGTCGAAAAATTCAAAACGGATCATAGACATTATATGAGAAGGCATGCGGTCAAGGCTGGGATCACCGGTCTTGCGCAAGTGCAGGGTCTGAGAGGAGACACTTCTATCGATGATAGAATTGATGCGGATATCTACTATATAGAAAACTGGTCTCTTTGGTTAGATATTAAAATCATCCTGCTTACACCTTTAAAAGGTGTGATGGATAAGAACGCCTATTAAGGGAAAAGGAGAACGAAGGCCGTGAACCTAAACGAAGAATCCCTTCAAAAAATCGCAGAGTTATCTAGGCTCAAAATAGATCCTAAGGATATCCAAAACTTCCTTACGGATTTTAATAAGGTCCTAAATTATGTGGATACGATCACAGAATTAAATGTGAGTTCCGTATCCGACGAGGACTTATATCCGAACGAAGGAAATTCACTTCGTGCAGATAAGGCACAAGAAGGATTGAGCCGTTCTCAGATAGAATCTTTCGCACCTAGCTTTCAAAACGGATACTTCGTAGTTCCGAAGGTGATCGAAACATGAAAGAACTTTGGAAATTAAAATATTCTGATATTAAAAAAGGCTTAAATTCGGGAGAGTTTACTCCTACCGATCTGATCCAATCTTTAATCGCTCGTATCGAAGCAGAAGATTCCAAAATTAAGGCGTTTCTTTCCTGGGAAAAGGAAAGTATCGTCAGGGCAGCCGCAGAAAGTACTGAAAGAAGAAAATCAGGTAAACCTCTTTCCGAGTTCGACGGTATTCCAATAGGAGTGAAGGATAATATTTGTATCGAGAATACAATCACTTCTTGCGCTTCTAAAATTTTAGAAAACTATCGTTCTCCATTTCATGCGACTGCTATCGAAAAACTTTTAGCGAAAGGTTTTGTTCTTATTCCAAGAGCAAATATGGATGAGTTTGCAATGGGTTCTTCCACTGAGAATTCTGCTTATCAGGTCACTAAAAATCCGTTTGATACAGCAAGGATCCCGGGTGGATCTTCCGGAGGATCTGCGGCTGCTGTTGCAGCATCTTTTGTTCCGGTAGCATTGGGTTCAGATACTGGAGGATCCGTTAGGCAGCCTGCATCTCTTTGCGGGATTTACGGTTTAAAACCTACTTATGGAACTGTTTCCAGATATGGGCTTGTGGCTTACGCTTCGAGCCTAGACCAGATTGGTCCGTTATCAAAGGATATAGATGGAATCATAGATGTGTATTCTGTGATCTCTGGTAAAGATCAGAGAGATGCTACTTCTAAAAATATTCCTGCATTCGATCCTTCTAAGGTAAAAGAACTTCCTTGGAAAGGTTTAAGAATAGGGAAGATGAAGATCACTTCTGAAATTGAACCTGATATTGCAAAAGTATACGAATCTCTTTTGGCAGAATTGGAATCCAAAGGTGCTCAACTTGTAGATCTGGATTTCTCTCTTCTTTCCAATTCAATTCCGATCTATTATATCATCGCAACTGCGGAATGTTCTTCTAATCTTTCCAGGTTCGATGGAATCCGTTTCGGACAAAGAAAAGATCCAAGCGGTAAACTGGAAGATTTATACGTAACAAGTAGAAGTGAAGGTTTCGGAAAAGAAGTCCAGAGAAGGATACTTCTTGGAACATTCTCCTTATCTGCGGGTTATTACGACGCATATTACGGTAGAGCTCAGAAAGCCAGAGTTCTGATCAAAAAAGAATATGAAGGTTATTTTTCCAAAGTTGATCTGATCCTTCAGCCTACATCTCCTACAACTGCGTTTAAAGTGGGTGAAAAAACTTCCGATCCGATCCAAATGTATAAGGCGGATATTCTTACAACTTCTGTGAACTTAGCTGGAGTTCCTGCCATGTCTGTTCCAATCGGAAAAGATTCTAATGGACTTCCTATCGGTTTGCAAATAACTGCTCCCGCCTTACACGAAGATAAAATATTCGGTTTTGCTAAAATGATTTCCGACTGGGCTTCTAAGGTGGAATTGCCCGAAACTATCAAATGAGTGAGCTTGCCGCGAGAATTATTCCCTGCCTAGACATCAAAGATGGTAGGGTAGTCAAGGGAGTGAATTTTGTAAACCTTGTGGATGCAGGTGATCCTGTGGAGTCCGCAGTAGTTTACGAAAAAAATCTCGCGGATGAGTTATGTTTCTTGGATATCACCGCTTCCAGCGATAAAAGGGATATCCTGATCCATTTGGTGGAAGCGGTTGCGGAAAGAATTTTTATTCCTTTCACCGTGGGTGGAGGAATTCGCACATTAGATGATGTGAAAGCTGTTTTGGAAAAGGGAGCAGACAAGGTCTCTATTAATACTGCAGCTTTCCAAAATCCGGACCTTCTCCGCGCGGCGGCAGAAATTTACGGCTCCCAATGTATTGTGTGTGCGGTGGATGTGAAATTTCATCCGGACAGACAGAGATACGAGGTATTCTTACATGGAGGAAGGACCGAAACCGGAAGAGATGCCTTAGATTGGGGACAAGAAGCTCAAGAAAGAGGAGCAGGAGAAATTTTGCTCACTTCCATGGATAGAGACGGAACCAAAAAAGGATTCGATATCCAACTTTTAAAATTATTTTCTTCTAATTTAGAAATTCCTATTATTGCAAGCGGTGGAGCCGGAAATCCGGAACATATGGTAGAAGCGATACTGAGAGGAAAGGCCGACGCAGTACTCGCCGCATCCATTTTCCATTTTGGTGAATTTACGATCAGAGAAACCAAAGAAAATATGCAGGAAATGGGAATTAAGGTCAGACTCTGAGAAAAGTGAGCAAACCGGAATTCGGAATCTACATTCCGACCCAAGAGTTCATGAATCTAACTTGCTAGTTTGCAAATTTTCTGATATAGAGTCGGGAAGGAATTCTCCCACGGGCCACTCCCCACCACCCAAAGCGGGGCGGGGGCGCTCATAGATCAGTTGGAATTCCTACACTTACAAAACAAAATCTCTATTTCTTGGCGGCTTCGCATGTGGACTTGTTTTCCATTAAGGTAGAGCACCCACGATCGTAAAAACTTCATTAAATACATTATCAAAATGAGTTTTTACAATGGTAAGTCCTCCTGCCATTCCACCTTCATTTCTAAAAGACATTTGAGAATGGTCCATATTGCCGACAGTATGTTGTGTGCCGGCTCTTCCATTTAAAAGTGCAGAATTCAAGGGAACAATTCCATCAGAGCTACCAAATACCGGATCTCCGCTTGTAATCACCGTACACGCTGCTCGGTAGGTGGTAGCATGATCAGTATCGCTACAATTTCCTGCTACCATGTTTCCTCCATAGACCGTCGTAATAGGATCATAGGTAGTCTTTGCGATCATCTTTTCTAAAAAGAAATTAAATGCTTGGTTGGTCCCGTCTACAATTGCAGGAGTGATCGGATCCACACCGGCACTGATTCCGTTTGTGTACGCAAGCCCCTGTCCGCCAGGAGTGTCTGTCATAAATTTAATAATTGTTCCGATGGTTGATAAATTCCCTGTATATTGCGGAGAAGAATAAGGAGATCCATAATAAGGAGTACCTAAGCTTACGATATGATCTATTACGTCTTCTGTATTATTTGCATGTTGGATCGCGGCTCTTGCAACAAGTCCCCCCATAGAATGGGCTACGACGACCACCTTATCGGAGGAGTTAAAAGCTGCATTTAAGGAATCGATAAACCTTCTTCCATTCACTTCTATATAATCAGAAGTTCTATAGGTAAAAACGTATATTTCGAATTCATCATATACGCTTCCGGAATAGCTGCTGGGAGGAGTTGCAGTATCAGTTGTGAATGCAAGACCTTGGTTCCAGGTCCCAAGCAGATTTGCTACTTTTTTATTAAAATCTGTCGGAGGGTCGGTTTGTCTTTCTCCAAAATCCCAACCATGTATAAATACAATTTTTGCTTTGGAATTATCTCTTTGGAAATAAGGATCTTGGAAATACAGTGGGGAGAGACTGCCTACAGCCATATCGGGAAATACTGTCGAAAATTTATACAGCGCGTGGTTCGTTTCAGCAAAATAGCTTGAGATAATATAATCCTTAATTTGCTCCCCTAATGATTTACTATCGGAAGGAGTGAGTCTATCTTGGAGGTACTCGCAGTTTCCGAAAGATAGAAGAATGAAAAATAAAAACAAAGATTGGAAAGATAAAAATCTTTTCATTAGATACGATCCAAATTTCCGGAAAACGTCAGGTTCGAATGTTGGAATTCCTACGAACGTCTTCAGAAGATATTATAGAAAGTTTGGAACTGATCCTGAAAAACCGCAAGCTAGAATTTGATGTAAGTTGTTCAATAATATCGTAACAGAAAGGAAATAAATGTTTGAATAAAATTCACTTCGGTCGGTTTTTCAAACGATCTAGTACGATCCCAGTGGCAACTGTTACATTTAAAGAAGAGATATGGCCATGAAGTGGAATGCGAACTGTAAAATCCGATTTTTCCATCAGAATTCTTTTGAGCCCTTCTCCTTCATTTCCCATTAAGATCACTAATTCTTCCCAAGCAGGAATTTTAGACCAATCTTCTGTTCCTTTGTCGGAAGTGGACACTACCCAAAAATTTCGTTTTTGCAATTTTTCTAATATTTGCGCCAGGTTCCCTACTTTAAAAACGTTTAGATAGGCTAGTGCACCTGAGGCAACTTTTTCCACAGCCGGAGTGATCCCTGAGGAATCCCTTTCGGGGATGAGAACCGTTTCCACTCCGAAACATTCTGCCGTTCTTAAAATATTTCCTAGATTGCCCGGATCTTGGATACGATCTAAAACCAGGATTGGGCCCTTACAGTTTTCTAGATGAGAATCGAATGATTTTTTATCTCCGGAGTGGAGTTGTATTCTAAGCGCAAGGACACCCTGGTGATTCACGCCAGGAGCCATCTTGTCTAATTTACTGGGAGAAGCTTCTTTGATAAGAAGTTTGCCTTCTAATTCAGAGAGAATTTCTTCTAATTCTTTTTTGGCTCCGGAAGTCAGCCAAATTTCTTGGAAGGAGAGTTCGGAACCTTTTTCAAGATGTCGTTCCAGAATTTCTCGGATATTTCTTCTTCCGTAGATATAATCCTGGCGGCTCATTTTCTCTTCCAGCGAAGACCTTCTTTTGTGTCTTCGAGTATAATCCCTAATTCGTTCAATTTATCTCTGAGTCTGTCCGCTTCTGCAAAATTTTTGTTTTTGCGAGCTTCTTGTCTTTGTCTGACTAACTCATCGATTTCGGAATCTAAAACTTCTACTTTTCTTTCGAAACTTAAAACACCCAAGATGGAATCTATTGCAATAAAACGTTCTAATCGATGTAGAATTCCTTCTCTGGAAATTTTACCTTTGTCTAAATAATGATTAGAATCTTTTACTAGCTCAAAGACTAACGATAAGAATTTTGATATGTTTAGATCGTCTCCAAGAGCACCTAAGAATTCATTAGGTAACCGCGGATTCGAATCCATTTCATAATCTTGATCAAATGCAGGCTCTGCCTTAGGGGAATCTTCTAATAATCGATTGATACAATTTTGGATCTTGGAAACGGATTGTGAAGCTTCTTCTAATCTTTCTTTTGTGAAGTTCAATTTACTTCTGTAATGAGCGGAGAGTAGAAGGAATCTGATATTTCGAGGTTCTGCGCCTTCTTTTACCAGGTCTCTTAGGGTGAAAAAGTTTCCCTTGGACTTGGCCATCTTCTCTCCATTTACGAGAAGATGTTCCGAGTGCAGCCAATATTTTACGAAGGATTCTTCCGGGTAAGCGCCTTCACTCTGAGCGATTTCATTTTCATGGTGGGGGAAGGTAAGATCTACACCACCTGTATGGATATCGACTCCGGAGCCGTATACGTCGCGCACCATTGCGGAACATTCTAAATGCCAGCCAGGTCTTCCGGAACCAATCTCAGTCTCCCAAGAAGGTTCCCCGTCTTGTTTCGGGAATTTCCAAAGGACGAAGTCTCTTACATCGTCCTTCTCATATTCGTCCGTATCATAACGAGTGCCTGTTTTCATTCCGCTTACGTCAATTTTGGAAAGTTTTCCGTAATTTTTGAATTTGGAAATGGAATAATACAAACTTCCGTCTTTTTCGTAGACGAGTCCTTGGTTCTGTAGATGTTTTATGATCTCTACCATGGAAGGAATGGAATCAGTAGCCCTAGGATAATGTTCCAATTTTTGAATATTCAGAGATTCTAAATCTTCCTGGAATGCTTTTACCCAAGGTTCTGTAAATTCTCTGATCCCTTTTCCTTGTGCCAAGGATTCACGGATGATCTTATCATCAATATCAGTGATGTTCATTGTCATATCCGGTTTATAACCGAATGCGACTAATGTTCTTCTGAGAAGATCTACAAATAAGAATGCACGCAAATTTCCCAAATGTGCGAAGTTATAAACTGTGGGCCCGCAGGAATATACTCTGACTCTGTCCGGAAACTCCGGACGGAATACTTCTTTGTTTCCACTAAGAGAATTATGGAAACGGATTTCTTTCATTCTGGGAAGAGAATCTCTTTCGAGAATTCCAGATTGGCCAAATTCTGTTTGTCCCCTGCGATTCCTGCTTCGTTTCCTTCCGTAGGATAAACCTGCATTCTTTTATCGCAAACTAAGTGGTTGAATAACGCGAAAACAGACTTAGGATGAGAAACCTTATCTTCCATTCCGACGGATACCAAAGTAGGGATCTTAATCTTTTTGGAAAAATTCAAAGTATCAAAATAAGAAAGATTCTTTTTTAGCTGGGTCTTTTTGGATTTAGAATTGGAGATCTGTTCCGAAATTTCCTTGGACCAGCTGGTTCCTAATTTGAGTTGTGTATCATCTACATGGCAAAAATTAGGAGTTTCTAATATAAGTGCTTTTACTCTAGGGGAATTAGCGGCTCCAAAAAGAGCCATAGAGGCACCGATCCCTTTTCCAGCCAGGATGATCTTGTCTCCGTCGATCCCATCAGTGAGTCTTAAAAATTCTATGGTACGGATCACGTCTAAATAATTGGCTTTTAAGAAGAAGGATTCTTTGGTTTCCAATCCTTTTCTGTAGTATCCTGGAGTCCAATCCGGATCAGGGAGCTCTCCTTCCTTTAAAACAGGATGAATAAGCTGGGTGCCGTGGCCTCTTAGGTCCAGGATGAGTTGCGCTACTCCGGCTTCTGTCAGTCCTTTGATGATCTGAGGTCTGTCTTTCGCATAATCATGGAAATATACAAGAACTGGAAGATCGCCTCTTTTCCTAGGGATCACCAAACTGCCGGTAAGCGTCGCATTCCCGTAAGATTGGAAAGAAATATCGTAGATGGTTTCTTTTAAAATGGTCCCTTTGAGAAGAGCCTTGGTTTGGTTTTTAACCGGAAAACCTTTAAGTTCTCGGATCGACTCCGCCCAAAAATCGTCCAAATCCGCAGGAGGTGAGAAGGGAGGATAAGTCTGGAAGCACTCGTCGAAACTGATAGCCATCAGAGATACATCGTTTTCATTTCAGCGGGGGTGTAAAGTGATCTTTTGCCGAATACAATGTCTGTAGAAGAAGGACTGAAATTGTCATAGGTCCTACACCACCCGGAACAGGAGTGTAATGGGAGGATTTTTCCCAGGCCTTAGAAATTTCGATATCTCCCACGTTCCCTGGGTTGTAACCTGCATCCAATAATACTGCTCCCGGTTTGATCCAATCCGCTTTGATAAATTCAGGTTTTCCTACAGCACCCACAACAATATCAGCCTGGGCTACGATTTCCGGCAGATTTTTGGTCTTGGAATGACAGAGAGTGACAGTCGCGTTCATTTCGGTAAGAAGCATTGCCATCGGTTTTCCTAAAATAGGAGAACGTCCTACAACCACGGCTCTTTTTCCGGCAGGATCAATCCCGTATTCTTTTAAAAGAAGAACCATTCCATACGGAGTACAAGGAAGATAGGTTTCCACTCCCATAGACAATTTCCCAAAGGATAATGTAGTAACTCCGTCCACATCCTTCTTCAAATCGATCCGATCGAATGCTGCTCTTTCGTCTATCTGGGGTGGAGAAGGGTGTTGTAGAAGAATTCCATGAGTGTCCGGATCCGCGTTCAATTTATCAATAACCGCGAGTAATTCCTGGGTGGTTGTAGTATCAGGAAGTTCTATTTTTTCGGAGATCATTCCCACCGCATGGCAGGACTTGACTTTCATATTTACATAAGTGGCAGAAGCCGGATCGTTTCCTACCAGGATCGTTGCGAGTTTCGGGGGCTTTTTTCCGGAAGCCGTGAGAGTTTTGATCTCTTCGGCGATAGAATCTTTTATCTTTTGAGAAAGTTTTTTGCCATCCAGTAAAATCGCAGTCATGGGTTCAGGATTTAGCCTCCGGTCCCGATGTCATCCGAAAATAATCCTTTTCAGTCGGGTAGAATGCTTAAAATAGGATCATGTCCGAAGTTTCCACAATTGATCTAAACCGTTTACCGGAACATGTAAACCAAACCGTACGTATCCAAGGTTGGGTGCACGGTTTGAGAGGATCTAACGCCAGACAATTTTTAAGTCTGAGAAATTCAGGAAAAATCCTACAGGTACTGGCTGAAAAAGAAATTTTAGGAGAAGATCTATTTTCCGAGATCAAACACCTAAAACAGGAAACCTCAGTCGAGGTAATCGGTAAATTAGTGGAGAATGAAAAGTCTCCTATCGGATACGAACTAATACTTTCTTCTTACAAGAAGGTAGGAGAATCGGAAAATTATCCAATTACGCCCAAAGAACACGGAATAGACTTTTTACTTTCTCAAAGACATCTTTGGTTACGTTCCAGTAAGCAGTTAGCTATCATAAAAGTAAGAAGTGAACTTTCTTATCAGATCCGAAAATATTTCCATACCAACCAATTTACATTGATAGATACTCCTATCCTTACGGGTTCCATAGGAGAATCCGCAGGAACATTATTCTCGACGGAATACTTCGACCTTGGTAATGCCTATCTGGCCCAGACTGGACAATTGTATTTAGAAACTGCGATATTTGCTCATAATAAAGTATATTGTTACGGACCTACATTCAGAGCGGAGAAGAGTAAAACCAGAAGGCATTTAACTGAATTCTGGATGGTAGAAGCGGAAACCGCATTTTTAACACATGCAGAAAACCTAAAGCTGCAAGAGGATTTTGTTAAAACTGTGATCCGAGAAACTGTGGCCGCTTGTGCTCCAGAACTAAAAGTTTTGGAAAGAGATCCTTCTCCTTTACTGGATTATATATCAAAACCTTTCGCATTGATAGATTATAAAGAAGCCCTAGAATACCTACAATCCCAAGGAGAGGATATTGTCTGGGGAGACGATATCAATTCAGAAAGAGAACAGATGCTTTGTCAAAAATTCGGCGGACCTGTTTTTATACAAAAATATCCGAGGGAAGCAAAGGCATTTTATATGAAGGTCAACCCCGAGGATCCAAGAACTGTTTTGAATGCAGATCTGATCGCTCCTGACGGAGTGGGGGAAATCATTGGCGGCTCAGAAAGGGAAGAAAGTTACGAAAATATCACTAAAAGGCTAGAGGAAGAAAACCTACCTGTAGAATCTTATGAATGGTATTTGGAGCTTAGAAAATACGGTTCTGTTCCTCATTCCGGTTTCGGTCTTGGAACCGAAAGGTTGATCGCTTGGATCTGCGGCCTTCAGCATGTCCGGGAATGTATCCCTTTCCCTCGTATGATGGAGAGATTATATCCTTAAACCTCTGAGGCTCTGCGTCTCTGTGTGAAAAAAAATCCGCTAAAAAATCCGGATCTTACCGATACCAAAAATAGAGGTATCGTATGGCTAAAAGTTCCGCCCTTTCCACACAGCTTTCCTTAGAAGAGTCCGCTTGGGAACTCTTTGAAACAGGAGCTTACGAGGAAGTATCTAAACTTGCGGAGAAGAATGCGAAAAACGTGTTCTTAAATCATTTAAGAGCGGTTTGCGAATTCGAAACGGAAACAAATACTGCCAATAATTTTCCTTTAGAGGGAAAAACGGTCCTGACCCCTTTACTCGGTGCTTATCTGCATAGAGCCAAAGGAAATTCGAAAGAGGCCGCTGTATTATTCCACGAATATTTCAAGGCATCTTCTAGTCCCGTATCTTATTCTATCTTAACCACGGGGATCAAGGCATGCGAAGAAGTGGGCGCCCACAAAGCATGTGCGGATCTCATCCAAAGATATAAGGCTCTTTGGTCCGATGGGTATTTTGCTAAACTGGAATTTTTCTCTCTATATCATTTGAGAAAATTCGAAGAAGCCCTTAAGGTATTCAAAGAAAATTCTGAAAGCCTAAAAGAAGACAGAGATGTTCTTGCTGCCTTAGGATTATGTTTTGTTCATATAGGAAGATTTGAAGAAGCTTGTAATATCCTGGAAAAACTTCCGGGTGCAGGTGAGATCCCTTCCTACGAAGATAAAGTGACTGAATATTCAGACAGGATCAAAAATATTCCGAAATATGAGGCGAGAAAAAAAGAACTTTCTAGAAACGAACTTTTGGATCTAGGATATGCGTATTTGTTCTCTGAGTCTTATAAAAAAGCAGAAGAGGTATTTACTTCTCTGGTTTCCCTAGAATCACGATAACCTTTCCTTTCAAGAGAGCCTCCCTGGATTTAGGGGAGGCCAAAATTTTTTCTGCATCCTCGTTGGAGATCACTAGATCCGCTCCCAATTTTCCGGAAACACCTAAGGCTGTAGTCAATAGAGGTTTATAACCTGCTATCTCTTCTTTCATTGCGTCCTGGACTCTGGAAAAATAACGTATATAACCGTAATTTATTACGGAATTTTTTTTAACAAAGAGTGGAGAATAAATTCCGATTCCATCCTCATCTCTGATCTCCGAGAATAGAGCAGGTACAACTTCTAAATGTCTTGCATCCACTATTAGCCCGGTATATGAATCCGCTGGATTATGAATCGGATGAGCTTCCGGAAAACTTTCTGACGAATAAGGAAGAGTAATATGAGAAAGAATTCCTTTTTTTCCTTTTAAGGAAAGAATCCCGGTGGCTATTAAATGATTTCCATTGAACCGGTTGTGGATCTCGATCGGTTCTTTTTCATAGATCTCTTGAAAAATTTCCCGAAAGGATTCGTCTTGTGCTATTTTTTCACGAAGAAGAAGATTGGAATCCAACTTCAGATTTTCCATACTTCTGTATAAGTATTTTTTAATTTCTTCTTTTGCAGTTTCTTTTGCGATGTTTCTAGCTTCTGTGATATTTTTTGCGGTTCCGATCTTATTATAATCCGGATCGTCCGGATGGAATGAGATCTTAGGGAGCTTAATTTCTACAGTCTTAATGATCTCCCCGGTTCTCCAGTTTACTATTGTTTCCGTTTTATCCTTGGACTCCCAGGCAAAAAGGGAAAGACCAGAGATCAAAAAAAAGATCAGTAGCGCCTTACGTTTCATACCGCTTCTCCGGAAGAGTAATTGGGAAGTTTAGAATATTCTAATTTTAGTTGGTTCCATTCCGAAATACGTTTTGCAGGAGGAAGAGAATTGATCAAATCTGTTCCATAAGACTTAGTCCAGATCCTGGAATCCAATAAACTTACGATACCTGTATCTTTTTCAGAACGGATAAGTCTTCCAAAACCTTGTTTTAGAACCGTGGTTGCATAAGGAAGTTGTAGATCTTTGAAAGGATTTCCACCTTTCTCTTTTAATTTTTCACTTCTTGCTTCGAGTACCGGATCATTCGGCGGCTGGAATGGAAGTTTGGTCAGGATGACTGATCTGAGTTTATCACCCCTAATATCGACTCCCTGCCAGAAGGAAGCTACTCCGAATAGAACCGCATCCTTTTCCGCTAAAAAACGATTCTTAGCGGCTTCCGGTCCCATTTCCAATTGTGAGATTATCGGAAGATCTGTAAGAGGTCGGATCGTTTCTATAATTTCGTTTAAAGATTTGTTAGAAGTGAATAAAACGAATGCTCCACCTTTGGTCAGCTCGATCAATTTCAAAATATAACGAGAAAGATCTGCCGCATTTCTTTCAGCCGATTCTGTAGCATCCTTGATGTCTTTAGGTAAAAAGAGTAACGCATTTTTTTCATACGGAAAAGGAGAAGCTACCAATTTAGAGCGAGAGGGTAATCTTCCGATCCGGTCTGCAAAATAACTTAGGTCACCCTTATTGGTTGAAAGTGTAGCGGAAGTAAACACTATACTTTCAGTTCTGGGTTCTAAAACTTCTCGAAGTATTGTTTCCGATTTTAAGGGTTGGGTCAGAAGTTTAGGGAACATTTCCTTTGTTCTAGTATTCGGAGGATCTGCCCAATACACTCTTTCCCCTTCGTCCATGGTTCGGAAAAGATGTAAACCTTCTGCGATTTGACCTATACGTCCTGAAGACATTTCTATCTCCATCGCGATCTCTTTTTCTTCTATCTCATCACTATCTTTAGAATATTTTTTCAATTCTATAAGTAGCGCCTCTTGTAGAGAATCTAAGGCAGCTTCTAATTCTCCTCCGTCCATTTTTAATGGCCTACGGATTCTTTGGGAACCATAGAAGTTGAGAGGAAGTTCTCCAACGACTTTATTAAAACAAAGGAAAAGTTTTTCTCCCGCAAGATTTGCAAGATCATTGATCTTAGGAGAATTAAGTCTTGCACCCAATCCTGATTTTTTTTGGGAATTCCAGACACCTTGTAAAAGTTTTTGGATCTCGAGAGAAGATAATTCGATCCTGAATGCGTTTCCTAAAACTTCAGGAAAATTATGAGCCTCATCCACTACGATCTTTTTGAAGTCCGGAAGAATATTAAAATCGGAGGCAATATGTGCCGCGAGTAGGGAATGGTTTACGATCAGAAGGTTTGACTTCTGCCATTTAGCTCTTTCTAAAAAATAAAAAGAATGAGAGAAGTTCGGACAACTTCTTCCCAAACAAGAATCTGCTTCTCTTGTTACCTTGGACCAAAAATCGGGAGAAGCATATCCATCATATTCTTGTCTTCTTCCTGATTCGGATTGGTTTACCCAGTCCTTAAAAGAATTTAAATGGTCCATCATTTCCGGACCAAAGGTTCCTTGTGTCAGAACATTTCCTAATTTTCTTTTACAGACGTAATTAGAGGCTCCCATCGCAATTTCAGCTTTCACTTCTTGTCCTAAAATTTGAGAAACAAGAGGGATATCTTTTCTTATAAGCTGGTCTTGGAGTGCCTTTGTTTCCGTGGAGATGACTACG
Organism: Leptospira neocaledonica; assembly: GCF_002812205.1. Taxonomy (NCBI): domain Bacteria; kingdom Pseudomonadati; phylum Spirochaetota; class Leptospiria; order Leptospirales; family Leptospiraceae; genus Leptospira; species Leptospira neocaledonica. The sequence goes on along the minus strand of NZ_NPEA01000001.1, from coordinate 369,377 downwards.
ATCTCTTCTCCTTCTAACGCACTGATTGCAGCAGGGATCAAATAGGCTAGGGATTTTCCAACACCTGTTCCTGCTTCTACGATCAAATGTTCCGAACTAGCAAATGCTTGTTCCACGCTGTTTGCCATTTGGATCTGACCGGTCCTGGATTCGAAATCAGGCCAGAGTTTGGAAAGTTTTTTGAATTGTTCTTCTACTCTACTCAAAGGTATTCACGCTTCCCTGGTCCGGAAAAGTTTGATCACACAATATAAGGACAGAAGGCTAACTAAACCGAGAGAAACCCACATGATCAATGCTCCATCTAAAGTCAATTCGGGGGACACGGATCCGAATGTGGCCTTGATGGAAGCGGTTTCTTTGTAAGGGAAGATATTCATAAAGAATGCCAGGATCAGTATAAAACTTCCCAAAAAGATTGGTAGCACTTTGTTCGTGGATTTGTCCTTGGATTCTTCCTTACCCTTTAAGCTGAGATGTACAAGTAAATACACCAAACCGAATACTGCGATGATAGCCAGAAATACATAACGAGAGATCAATGCTTGGAATCCTGCTTCTTCCGGATTGGTTCCCGGTCCTGCATTTGCAATCATCCAGTCCACATCCATCTTATTGATATAGGATCCTAAATTTTGGTAGAGGAACATTCCGAATACGATCAGCAAAAAAGCAGGTGTAATGTATTGGATTACCCACCAGAAAAACTTAGGTAAGTGGGCCTGTGCTCCCTTATGACCTTCTTCCAAACCTTTTTTGGCTCCAATCACCCAACCGAAAATTAAGATCTGTAAGGTAGCCAAAATATAAATAAGGACCGTTCCGACCCAGAAATCCGCTTGGTCTAGCGCATTGAAGTTTTTATTAAAATACAAGATCGGGAAAGAAAGCCCGAACGTAAAAAGGAAAAGTATAAAACTGGAAGTCCTTCTTCTGATATGGAAAGCTTCTTCCAAAAATACGATTACCGGTTGGAGCATCGTTACCGAAGAAGTGAGAGCCGCTAAGAATAATACAAAATACCAAATGGCTCCAAAAAAGGATCCTCCAGGCATTAATGCAAATACGGAAGGAAGTGCTATAAATCCCATCCCGAATGTTCCAAAAGAAGTAGCCGATAGTCCTAAAAACAAAAATGCCACTGGGATAGTGATCATTCCACCAAACGCAACTTCTACAAATTCGTTTAGAGAAGCTGCAGAAACGGAAGATAAGATCACATCATTTTCTTTTTTGAGATAACTGGAAAATACTAAGGCGATCCCAAATCCCGCGGATAAAGTAAAAAAGATCTGACCTGCTGCAGAGATCCAAACCTTAGCTTCTCCCAATGCAGACCAGTCCGGATTCCACATTTGTGCGAGCCCGAGCTCTATATTATCTAAAGTTAATACTCTGACGAGAACGATGACTGAACAGATTAGCATAGAAGGAACTGCGATCTTAGCGAATACTTCCAGACCTTTTGCAATTCCTCTATATACTAAAATAAAGTTCATTAGAAAGCAGGCGAGTGTGGCATAAAAAATTTTACCTTGGACAGCACTTCCATTTTCTTTTGCGCCTACTAATGTATGAAAATGATTGGAAGAATTTTGGATGAGGGAATTCAGATCCCCATTCCCTGAATTTAAGCTGATACTACCTGTTACAAAATCGAAAGCATAAGCGAGACACCAAGCTTCCACGAAAACATAATATACATAAATGAGCAAAGGAATGGTAACACCAATTGCACCGAGCAGTCTAAGAGGAACACCGGAAAGATAGGCTCGAAACAGATTCGGAAAACTATGACCTTGTTCTCCACCCATTCTTCCCATCACCCATTCGGTGATACAGACTGGAATTCCAACTAGGATAAAACTGATGATATAGGGGAGAAGGAAGGCTCCTCCTCCATTCTGCACTGCCTGTCCCGGAAATCGGAGGAAATTTCCGAGTCCGATTGCTCCAGAGGCAACGGTCAATATGAGTCCAGTACGGGATTTCCAACTTTCCTTGGGCGGTTCTTTAGTCATCTAGGGTTGTTCCGGCTTTTAGGGATTTCGGACTTACACCTGTCCGAAAAGGGAATGGACTATAATCCCAGTGGAACATACCACCTTGTCAAAACGAATTCGAATTTAGAAATGGAAAAAAACGGGACATAATGAGCGGAAAACCGTCTCTGACTTTCTGGCAGAAAATTTCAGAAATAGTTCTGCTGGCCCAGTCTAAGTACCAACTCGAATACAAGTGGATTCGGACTAAAATGAAACTAGATAAGATTACATTAAAATTGAATGAAGCACTTTCCGGTGCCCAAAGTTCCTATGATAAGAACCCTGAGATACAAGAGGAACATATCATCGCTCAAATCCTTGGCCAAGGAGATGGGTTTGCTCCTCCTTTATTTTCCAAACTGGGTTTAAATCTTTCGGAGTTCCGACGAAAGACAGAAGAAGCGATCACAAAACTTCCTAGAGTAGAAGGCCATTCCGAAAAAGGATTTTCCAGGGCTTCTATCTCTCTTCTACAATCTTCCGATAAAATTCGGGCAGAATTGAAGGATGAATATCTTTCTACAGATCATGTGCTCTTGGCATTTTTGAAGAACGGAATATCTTCTCTTCGCCAAGAATTTGCGAGATTAGGACTCGATTATCCTAAATTATTAAAAGCAGTAATAGAACTCAGAAAAGGACAACCCATCATGGATGATACTCCGGAAAACAAGGCAGATGCCTTGAAAAAATATGCAAAAAATCTAAATGAGCTGGCAAAACTCGGAAAGTTAGACCCGGTCATCGGAAGAGATGAGGAGATCAGAAGGACCATCCAGGTACTTTCCCGCAGGACCAAGAATAACCCTGTGCTTATCGGAGAACCAGGTGTTGGTAAAACTGCAATTGTAGAAGGACTCGCAGGTAAGATCATCCAAGGAGAAGTTCCGGAAGGAATTAAGACCAAAACAATTTATGCATTGGATCTAGGTGCTATGATAGCGGGTGCAAAGTACAGGGGCGAATTTGAAGAAAGACTAAAAGCCACCCTCGACGAAGTAAAACACAGCGATGGAAATATCATCTTATTCATAGACGAGATCCATACACTTGTGGGAGCAGGGGCACAAGAAGGAGCAATGGATGCTTCTAATATGCTGAAACCTATGCTTGCACGTGGAGAACTTCGTTGTATAGGTGCGACGACCTTAAAGGAATACCAAAAGTATATCGAGAAGGATGCAGCCTTAGAAAGGAGATTCCAACCTGTTTATGTAAAAGAACCAAGTGTAGAAGAAACAGTCACTATCCTTAGAGGATTAAAAGATAGATACGAGCTACATCATGGAATTAAAATATTGGATTCTGCGATCGTGGCTGCAGCTAGTTTATCCAATCGTTATATAGCGGATCGTTTCCTTCCTGACAAGGCGGTAGATCTGATCGACGAAGCAAGTTCCAAGATGAGGATAGAAATGGATTCTATGCCGGAAGAATTGGACAAGCTGAGTAAAAAGATCCAATCCTTAAAGATCGAAAAAGAGGCTCTAAAAAGAGAAACGGATCCTGCTTCCAAACAAAGAGTGGAAAATATTTCCAAAGAACTTTCCGAACAGGAAGAACTTTTTAGAAATCTAAAAGCTCGCTGGGATCTTGAAAAATCCAAAATTTCCAAAATTAAGGAAATCAAGGAAGAAACGGACAAATACAAAGTTTTAGAAGCGGAAGCAGAAAGAAGAGGGGAGATCAATAGAGTCGCCGAAATACGTTATGGAAAACTAATAGAACTTTCCAAAGAAATGGAAAAGGCGAACGCGGAACTTAAAAAAATCTCGGGTTCAGGAAGACTTCTAAAAGAAGAAGTGGATGAGGAAGATATAGCAAATATAGTCTCTCGTTGGACTGGAATTCCGGTCTCCAAGATGCTCCAAGGAGAGAAGGCAAAACTTCTCAAAATGGAAGATTCTCTTAAGATCAAGGTAATCGGCCAGGACCATGCTTTGGAATTATTATCCGAAGCGATTCGTAGATCCAGGGCCGGCATTGCGGATCCGAATCGTCCGATCGGCACATTTTTATTCTTAGGACCTACCGGTGTAGGGAAAACGGAGACTGCAAAGGCATTGTCCGAATTCCTATTTGATGATGTGAATGCAATGCTTCGTATCGATATGAGTGAATATATGGAAGCTCATTCCGTATCCAGACTGATCGGAGCTCCTCCAGGTTATATTGGACATGATGAAGGTGGACAATTGACCGAAGCGGTAAGACGTAGGCCTTATTCTGTGATCTTATTCGACGAGGTGGAGAAGGCTCATCCTGAAGTATTCAATATCTTCTTACAAATACTGGATGAGGGTAGGCTGACCGACTCCAAGGGGAGGAATGTGGACTTCAAGAACACTGTCATCATTCTTACTTCTAATATCGGTTCGGAGGTCCTCAGTTCGACCGAGTATTCGGAAGAAGAAAAAGAAAGAATGGTAGACCAAAGGTTGAAAAAACATTTCAAACCTGAGTTCTTAAACCGCTTGGATGAAGTCATCTTGTTCAAGTCCGTGGACGAAGCAATGATCGCAAAGATCGCAGAATTACAATTGCAGATCATGGCAAGGAAGGCTTCTGAGAATGGACTAACGGTAAGCTTTACTCCTGCTTTGAAAAAACATATAGTGCAAGCGGGTTTTGATCCTGAATATGGAGCAAGGCCATTAAAGAGGCTCGTCCAAAGAGAGATCGGGAACGCTCTCAGTAATTTCATTTTGAAAGGTGAATTCAAAGAGGGGCAGAGTATTGTCTTGGATTATTCCGGAGGTTCCGTGCTCGTAAAGTAACTTAGAAAATAAAAAACCCCGGGTTGTCTAACCTGGGGTTTCACTAAGTACAGCACATAGTAAGGGAAAAGAATGTGCAGTATTGCTTTACGGGAGTATTACCTCCCGTGTTCGATTTAGAATTCTACTTTATGTAGAAATAATTCCTCTTTTTTCATTTTTAAAACTTTAGAAGCCATACTCTTGAAATCTTCAGGCGGCTCTAATAGTCCTAACTCCACTTTAGAAAGGAAAGGAGTTGAGACCTTTAATTTTTTAGCCATATCGTATTGTTTGATTCCCAATTCTCTGCGTTTTGCCCAAAGTTTATTGGTAAGTCCTTGGCTGAATTCAGGATAAACCTCTTCTACCGGACTTTCGTTGAACAGTTTATCTAATGTCGTTTTCAAATATTTAGCGCAAGCTTGTCTGAATTTTTCAGTAGGAGCTTGGCTTCCGGTTTCAATTTTGGAAAGGTAGCTAGGGGATACACCCAGAGCCCTTGCCATATCATATTGCTTGATTCCCCGTTTTTTACGGAGCATATAGATGTGGTTGTTCATTCTTTTCCCCTTTTTAACCGTTTTAAAACGACCTTGCTTTGCCTCAAGAATAAATTTCCATTAGGCCAAACAGGCACTTAAGTATAGAAATTTTTTCCAAAGTGGGCTAATAGTAAAAGAGATAAGAATAAGAATCAAGCATTTGAAGTCTTATTCAATAAAAAATAGACGTTAGAGTTATAGCAATTGTAGAACACGGTCAGTAGTCCGAAGTATAAAGGTCTATAACCTTTTCGGACTACTGAACAGGGATATCTAAGTGTATCGTAATATACGATTAGATCTTACCTTCTTTCAATCTGCTGGAATCCAGAATGAATTGGTAATCTGTTTTAAGCTTTTGGGTAAGCTCTCTTACGAAGTTTTGTTTTTTAGCTCGGATCAAATCTTCTTTGATCTTCTCTCGAACTTCTCCGTAAGGCATAGGGATCCTGTCTTGAGGATTGTTTGGATTCGACTTAGAATACGAGAACATTTTGGCTGCCTCATATTGTTCTCTCATCTCCGCTTCTGAAACGTTTACATCACTAGGAAGTTCTCTTTTAAATACCAAAGGTTGTACAATGTAGAGCTTCATAACATTGAACATATCTTGGAAATCCTTGGATTCTAAAGCTTCTTTTAATTCATTGGAGTGGTCCGCTATCTTATACCAAACAAATTGTTGTCTGAAAAATTGGAGCACATTCGCCTTATCGTCTAACTTAGAGGAATCCAATCCGCTTTGTTTTGCCAATTGTTCCAACTCGTTCAAAACATCTTTAAACTTAACTGTTTCTCCGGTTTTGGTATTGGTCAATAAAACGGATTCATGATTGAAAGTATTCAGATTGTCCTGAGTAATATTCGCTTTTTCGAAACCTGCATTTTTTACTAATTGTTCTTCTTGTTCGCTAACTGCGCTAAACAAGAATCTTTTTTTCATAAAGTCTTCGTAACGAGGAGCGATATCATCGATTTTAAGATCTAAATAATTACGTTTTACGTCTGCTTTGATCTGATCGGAAATTCCAGGAGTCGCAATATAATTTTTAGCCAGATTTTTTAGTTTTCCGAATTCTTTTGAGAAAAATTTTCCGACTCTCGATGCGTAAATGGTTTCTACTTTTTCTACTCTTAAGATCAGGAATTTTTTCTTTCTAGGAGCTTTAGGATTTGCTCCCGGAGGAACTTGGTCATCGATCTCTTTTAAGATCCATTTTCCTTGGTTCGCTGCAGCTTCTTGGTAATAAGCAAGGTTTGGATCATTTCCACAATTTAAACATTGTGGATCTAATAATCCGCCTACCGCTTTATATGCAGGTTGATCGGTATGATCTACTACGTATTGGATAATCTCTTTTTTAGAGGAAAGTTTTTGAACTCCTTCAAAAATACTCTCCGCTCTTTGTCTGGTAACCGCTTCGTCTTTTGGATCGAAAGAGAAAACCGCGATCACTCTTACGAAAGCGAATTTTAATTTACCAACTTGTTCTAACTTCTCCGCTAGATTTCTTTGCAAGAAAGAAGCAGCCATTTGTGGTTTGGAGTATTTTAGAAAAACCGCTAATTCATCTTCGCTAACAAGTTTCTTTTCCGTATTGTATAGAGAGATCAATTTGAAAAGACCTAAAGTTTCCAGAAGTTGAGTTTGTTCTTCTTTGGTTGGATGATTCGGTTCTGGCTTACGTCCGCCTGTATTGAGTTGGTAGAAGTTCCTGAGTTCTTTTCTGGTAACTGTGCCCCCTTTGAAAGAGGCTAATACGTCCGAGTCCGAATTACACTGAAAGAGTAATGCAGCCAGGAACGAGAGTACGATTATTTTTTTGTTCATGTTGTTTTATATAACCTGTTCTTTTCGGATCTCGAAAAAACTAGTATTTATGGATGGTCTTTCGGGCAGGTTGCTGCTTCTTACCTTGGATTTCAACGGATATTTCGCGAGTTAGGCGTTTTTCGTTGTCTTGGTAAAGCCCTTCGGCTGCCCTAGCACCTGAAGGTGGGCCGGACGAATTCCAATCAGAAGGAGTTTCCTTTGTCTTCAAAGAAAGTATCTCTTGCTTTTGAGAAGAGAGCTTATCCATCTCTGCTCCAATAGATACTTTTAAAGATTCGGAATAATCCCGGTCTGCTGCAATTCTATCCTTGATTTTGCCTAGTTCGGTCAGGTCCCGATCTAATTCTTCCGTTTTGCGTAAAAGATGAGCCACTTTAATTTTCATGGAATAAGACCCGGAACTTTAAACTTCAGTTCCTGAATCTAGGCCCCAGGCTGCTTCTTGCAAGTAGGAAAAAAAGAGTCCGCAGCTGAGGATCATCAGCTCTTCTCCCGGTTTGGATAGGCATATAAGAAGGAAGAAGGTGGAAAATAAGAGACTACTAAGGAGATCCTTCTTTCCCTTCCAGATGACCCAGATCATTCCCAAAAATAATAATACTGATTTGAATAGGGAAGGTTCTAAACCAGGGTGGGGGGTCTCATATAAAATCCAAACTCCCGAAAGTAAAACACAAAGTCCTAAAATAATAATACGAACCTGTTTCGGAATGGATAAAATTAGAAATAAAGAAAGTGTAGGGATTAAAAACGGAGAAAGTTCCCTTCTGGCAAAGGAAAGAATACAAGACCCGGCCAATATTAGAATTCCTAAAGTTTCTCTAAATGCAGGAGAACGGCTTCCTAAAAAAGAAAACCCACCCGACGAGATCATACCTGCGAGACTTAAGGATACCAGATCCAAAATGAATTCCGCAGATGTGCCGTCCCAAAAGGAAAGTGCACATAATGAAGCAGGAAAAAGTAAAAAACTTAAGTTAGGTCTAAGAGTTTTAGAAGAATGGAATTGGGAAAACGCGATCGTAAGACAAAGCACCAAGGAGCCAGAGAATGGAAATCCATAGGTTTTGAAAAACAGATAAGCTGAGGTGAAGAATAGAAAAACCATTTGTATCTATTGTGAAATTCCGGTATCTTGACGAATCGAAACGTTATGATCCTGAACGAGATTATCATCTCAACGGAAAAGATAGACAGCGTTCAAGTTCTGAAATTGCAGGGTTCTATCAACTCCTTTACGGAGAAAAAATTCAAGGATGTGCTTTCCTTGGCTGTCCGCCAGGGACCGGTCATCATGGATATGGAAGACGTACATTTGGTGTCCTCTACCGGGGTTCAGGCCTTAAAAGAAGTGAGCCAATCCAGTTTTTCAAGCAAGAACAAACTCGTCCTTGTAAATATCTCCAAAGCAGTGATCAATGTTTTTAAAATGGCTGGTCTAAACGGATTTTTCCTAATCGCAAACGACGAAGAAGCAGCCTTGAAGATAGCTTCTAAACGTTGATATTCTCGGATCTAAGATGGACAATCTCGGAAATAAAAAATGAAATCTGAAAAAACTTCTTCCTTTAATTATTTGAGAAAGGCCTGGCATTTACTTGGGCTAATCATTCCTGCATTCTATTATTTCGATGTATTTCACGGACAATTTTTGTTAGTGTATGCTACTCGAGCAATTCTCACTGTCTTACTTGTTTTATGCCTCGGACTTTTGGTCTTATTAGAATGGGCGAGGTTCCATATTCCTGTTGTCCAGACAATATTCGTAAAGTTAGCCGGCCCATTATTAAAAGAAGAGGAGAAGTCCAGGATCAACGGGACCTTTCCTTATTTCCTTTCCATTACTCTGGTTGTCTTTTTCTTTCCTCCTGATATCGCGATCCTTTCCCTATTATTCTTAGTGATCGGAGATCCAATGGCTGCTTGGGTTGGGACTCATTTTGGAAAGAACAGATTTTCAAACGGTAAATCCAAGGAAGGGATCCTTGCATTCATTTTATCTTCTACGATCGTAGGACTTTGGTTTATCTATGTGATCCAATCCGGTTCCAGAGAATTCGGGATCTATCAATTTTCCTCCGGAGAATTTTTGCAGAATGTAATTTTAGTTTTGCCGGCAGTGATCGCTGCTGCAGTAACCGAATTATACAGTGGGACTTATTGGAACGGGATCGTGGACGATAATCTTCTAATTCCTGTTGTATCCGCGGTTGTATTAGGAGTATTTGCTTATTTCACTTTAGATCTAAGCATAGGTCAGATCTTCTTAAACCCGGCAGAAATTTTCGAAACGTATTAGAAAAATCGATTTTGATTATTTGGGATCATCTATTCTTTCAAAGGTAATAGGTCTTGACATTTTTAAGAATCGAGACTTGAATTAAGACCGATCTTATTATGATTACTGCTCCGAAAGTCCAAGAAATTATTTCCGCTCATAGAGAAGAGTTACGTTCTATGGGAGTAGAAAAACTTTTTCTTTTCGGTTCTGTTGCAAAAAAACGGAACCTAGAAACTAGTGACGTGGATTTATTGGTTAAGTTCTATTTGGGTAAGAAAAATTTTGATAATTTTATGGATCTTTCCTTCCATCTGGAGAAGATCCTAGAAGAAGATGTGGACCTTATGACTGAGGATTCCCTTTCTGAAAACTTCAGGAACTCGATCATGTCTGAGGCTCTGGAAATTGAAATTTGATATAGAGTATCTAAATCACATTAAAGATGAAATAGATTTTTTGAATTTAAAATCTAAGACTCTGAATCGAAACGATTTTTTATCCGACGAAACCACAAAAAGAGCCTTCGTTCGTAGTATTGAAATTATTGGAGAAGCTGCGACTAAGATTTCAGATCCTTTCAAAAACAAATATCCGGAAATTGAATGGAAAAAGTTATCCGCAACCCGAAATCGATTGATACACGGATATTTTGTAGTGGATTACGAAATCGTATGGGATCTAGTAACGAATAAAATTCCTACCTTAGAAATTCAGATAGTAGTTATATTCGAAAAAGAAAGGACTTTATTCGATTGAACCCAAAAACTCTCTACTAAGGGGCCTTCTCCGCAGGAAGAACATGATATACAAAATCGATCTTGGTTTTTGTACTACCTTTGATTCCTTTTGCAGACCAGGTAAATTCTAATTCAGTGGGAAAGATAGAAGTCTCGTAAGGGTATTGTCCTAAACGATTTTCTTTTTTCTGTTTTTCCTTCACCATAGAACCTAAATAATTGAAAGAACCGATCCAATCTTCTCCAATTTCGAAACCTTCCATCTTACCTTTTACACCTGCAAATTCATACATCGCAAAATAGGTTTCTTGGATCTGCTTTCTTTCTTCCGGACTCATCCTACGATTCATTCTGAGAACGAAACCAGGAGTTTCTCTGGCATGAAAATAAAGATAATTGCCTAATTCTTCCCAGGTATTCGGTTTCTTTACATTCGGGATATCCACCGAATATTTTTTATTCAATGGAGAAGGTTCCCTACATACTCCATCTCGAGTAAAATAATCGCAAAGTTCCACATTGCTAACGGAAAGAACAGAAGGTTCACAAGCCGCGAAAACGAGCAGGGATAAATAGGTGAGTTTAACGTTTTTCCAAAGAGCTAACATAAGATTCTCGTAAATTAGTAAAAAAGTATAAAACTTCAGGATGTTTAAAAAACTCCCAGGCCGAGGCTTGCGGGATCCATTTTTGTCCCTGGTACGTATAAATGATCTCTGCAAATACTCCATGGAACATATAGATCCTGTGTAGATCTTCTTCCAGAGAAGCTAAAACCAAATTATAAGGAGTTAGATAACCAGGCAATACACGAATTGACTCGTCTGATTTACACAAAGAGGTCTGGAATTTGGTACATTCTTTTTGTAAGCTTGGAAGTTCTTCTCTGGAGATTCTGCGCTTCAAAGAAAGAACTCTTGTAAACCTTCCGATAGGAGAATCCAGAAAATTCTCAAATTGATGGGTCCATTTCGGAAGAGGTTTGGATTCGTATAATGTTTGGGAAAATGAATCTTCCGCTTTTTCCTTTAAACGATAATAAGCCTCTTCGTTCTCATAGGAAACCACTATAAAGAAGGAAGCAGGCAGAGGTTTTTTGGATCTGGAAGAGGTTTGTTTTGAATTCACTTGTTTAGGCGGGTTTCAGGCAGCAGATTATAATTTAGAATCGAAATAATCCAGCAGAATTTTAGTAAGCCAGCGGCCGTCCGGAAGGTCCGGATTGGAATCGGTCACAAATCCTACATGGCCTCCCTTTTTTGTAAGAATGGTTTTTAAATTAGGAAGTTTACTCCAATTGATGGAATTCCATTCGAATAGTGGAACTACGGGATCGTCCTCTGCATGTATTAGGATTCCTGGATGAGTGATCGATTGGATATAACCGATACAGGAATTTTTTCTGTAATATTCTATTGCACTCGGATATCCGAAAGAAGGAGCAGTAATCATATCATCGAAGTCGAAAAATGTCTTTACCTTCTTTGAATTTTCCAACTGCAAAGGAGTTAGATCTAAAATGCCTTCTTTGATCTTCTTCTTAAAACTACCGATAAAATGATTTCTATAAAATCTTCCGGATAGTGAATCTATAAATTCGCAATTTTTGGCAAGATCTAGAGGTGGGGAAACCGCTGAGAATCCGAGTGATTTATGATTTCTGGATTCTCCGAAAAATTTCAGGACCAAATTTGCAGAGAGAGAAAATCCTGAAACGAATATCTTTTTGCTCAGATATTCATGGATATAATCCAGAACATCTTGTACATCTTCCGATTGGCCTGCGTAATACGATTTACGAGCGAATCCTCTTCCTCTTCCGCAATTTCTCAGATTCATTCGGATAACGCCGTATCCTCTTTCCAACGCGGAAGTTGCGAGTGACACTAGATAAGAACTTTCAGAATCACCTTCCATTCCGTGAATCATAAGTATATAAGTCCCATTAGAAGGAATGGAACTTTTACGATAAGAAGAAACAGGAGGATTATGTTCTAACCAGAGTTTATCCCCAGATTCTCCGCTAACTGTTAGAAGAATATCTTCGCAATAGTAAGAAGTCCTGAGAGGATTTTCAGGAGGAAAAATTGTATTATAAAGGGTTTGGGCATGTTTGCCGGAGACGAATCGTTTGGGTCGAAAATGAGAGGTTTCCATAGATCAACGGATTTCGTTTTCTTTAAAAAACTCTTTCCACTCTTCTTCTTGTTCTTTTTTCAAAAGAGATCTTTTCTCTAAGAACTTTTTAAATTTTTTGAGAAAGGTTTTTCCTTTCTCCCTGATTTTTGCATCCTCGGGAAACATATCCTCTAAATAAAAATTCAAGAACTCGTCCAGTTCGAATGCGCTTAGATCGGTGATTAAAATTTTTTCGGACGTATCTTCCGGATCCTCGAATAATAATTCTGAGAATTCCAGAAGTAGAGTAGGCATTTCTTTTTCGGAGGAATGTGCTCCTTCCGGAATGGTTTCCAGAAAGGAGCTGATTGTTTCTTCTAACGAAGGAACTCCCGACAAACGAATGGCCTTAATTGGAAGGTTTAGGGAAGTCTATTGTGGTTGCGAGTGAATCTACGATACCGTATTTGATCGCTTCTTCTGCGTCCATATAATAGTCTCTGTCCGTATCTTCTTCCAATTTTTCGACAGGATGTCCGCAAGCTTCTGCAAGAATTTGATTCAATCTTGCTCTTGTTTTTAGGATTTCTTCTGCATGGATTTGCAGGTCGGTTGCCGGAGCAACGATTTGTCCGCCTATACTCGGCTGGTGGATCATCACTTTACCGTTCGGCCAAATGGATCTTTTTCCTTTTACGCCTGCTGCAAGAAGAACGGATCCCATAGAAGCTGCCAGTCCCATACAAACAGTATGAACCGGAGAAGTGATCATCTTCATTGTATCGTAGATGGTAAGTCCGGAAGTAACAACTCCTCCTGGGCTATTGATATAGAATGTAATTTCTTTTCCGGGATCAGCCATTTCTAGATAGAGTAGTTTACCTACGATATCTTTTGCGGATTCATCGGTAACCGCTCCCCATAAGAAAATTTTTCTATGGTCGATGAATTTTTTGGAAATTTTGCTACCGGCTAATTCTTCGATTACTTCGGTGATTTTTTCTGTCTCGGACATTATGGCTCCCTTAAGCAGCGGTTCGTTCTTCCAGTTTCTTCCTCCGTAATTTCCTGAAAACTCCAATAAATACGAAAGCTACAAAGGAAACGTAAAAAAAGCGAAGCAACTGGATCGGAGGGACCGGCATATCACGGTCCGCTCTTAAAGCAATTAGACGGGAGGCGAGGACCGGACGATTCTCCGCTTTTGGCTCAGGCTCCCTAAATTTAATAATTTGTGCGTTTTCGGAAAGAAGATAATACTTTCTGGCTTCTTTCTCCAAGGCGACCTTATCGTCTCTTAGGAGTTTTTGCCTTTCTTCTAACTGTCTATTCTCATACTCCAGTCTCTCCACATCCAAACGAAGGCTGGAAAGACTGGTCTCTAGGGTAGAACGTACGACCAAACCGGACTCTCCCAATACCGTGAAGTAAAACATTCCGGAAAGGAAGAGCAGAAGTAAAAACAGTTTGTTCGCTATATTCATGCCCATAAGAAGTTTAGAGATTATAGAATGTATTTCTCCCTTTGTAAACCGCAGAAGAACCTAATTCTTCTTCGATCCTCAAAAGTTCGTTATATTTAGCGATCCTATCGGTTCTGGAAAGGGATCCAGTTTTGATCTGGCCCGCGTTCGTACCCACCGCGATATGCGAAATAGTTACGTCCTCTGTTTCTCCGGATCTATGGCTGATCACATTCGTATATTTGGCTTTTTTAGCCATATCGATGGACGCCAATGTTTCGGACAAACTTCCGATTTGGTTCACCTTGATCAGGATGGAATTCCCCACCTTTTGGGAAATTCCCTGAGAAAGTTTTTCTATATTGGTAACGAACAAATCGTCACCAACGAGTTGGATCTTCTTACCCAATTTCTCGCTTAGAAGTTTCCAACCTTCCCAGTCGTTTTCATCCAGACCGTCTTCAATAGTAATGATCGGATACTTTGAGACTAGATTTGAATAGTATTCCACTAATTCCGCGCTAGAGAACTCTTTATTTCCTTCTCCGCCCAGAACGTACTTTTTCTTGGTTTTGTCGAAAAACTCGGAAGAAGCTGCGTCGAGACCCAATAATACGTCTTTTTCAGGCTTATAACCCGCTTTTTCGATGGCTTGGAGGATCACTTCTAATCCTTCCAGGTTGCTTGCCAGATCCGGCGCAAATCCACCCTCATCTCCGACTGCAGTATTCAGTTTTTTGGATTTGAGAACTGACTTAAGGCTATGGAAAACTTCTGCTCCTACTCTTAAAGCTTCGCGGAAGCTATTTACTCCCACTGGAAGAATCATAAATTCTTGGAAGTCCACATTATTGTCCGCGTGGGCTCCACCGTTGATGATATTCATCATTGGAACAGGAAGTTCTTTTGCGAAGTTTCCTCCGATGTATCTGTAAAGTGGAAGTTTTGTGTGAGAAGCTGCCGCTTTTGCTACCGCTAGGGAAGTTCCTAAGATTGCATTTGCACCTAATTTGGATTTGTTTTTGGTTCCGTCCTTATCCAACATCAGGGAATCGATTCTGTTTTGGTCTAAAGCGTCCTCTCCAATCAGAACGTCTTTGATCTTTACATTTACGTTCTCAACTGCTTTCAGGACACCTTTTCCTAAATAACGAGATTTATCTCCGTCTCTTAATTCTACTGCTTCGTATTCTCCTGTGGAGGCTCCGGAGGGGACTGCAGCTCTACCAAAAGAGCCGTCTTCCAGTTTAACATCTACTTCTACCGTAGGATTTCCTCTGGAATCCATGATTTCGCGGGCGCGGATCGCCGAAATTTTGGAGGATTTGGACATGTGATTCTTATAATACCTATCTCTTATAGATTTTTCCTGAAATCCTTTTGTTACGGGGAAATAAATCAAGCGGGAAAAGGAGGAAAAAAGATTGCCTGGACAGGCTATAAAGTTAGAAATCCATCGATGAAAACGACAGAAAAACATTCTATATTCTTTCATATCTCCTTCACAATACTATGTATCATAGTATTATTACTTCCGATTCCGGCAACAACCGGTTGGAGAATGTTTTTTCTGGTCCTAGTATATAATGTTTCTCTGCCAATCGTTGCCCAGGTCTGGGATCACGATCGTTGGATGGATATTTTCCTTTTTGTTTTGCCTGTAAGTATTCTACAAGTAGTCCCTGATTGGTTCTTGTCCAAGGTGCTCGGGGTTTTAGTATTTCCTCAGGACGGATTTTATAAGTTCGGAACGGTTTCTGCGTACATGGCCGGTCTTTGGACCATTCCACTTTTTATTATAGTCTATGTAGCAACGAGATTCGAGAAAAGATATCCTGAAGCAAATCCGATCAGCAAATATCTGTTAGCTGGAGGGACTGCATTTGTGATCTTCTTCTTATCCGAAGAATTTATGAGACTGATCCCAGTTTGGTATGCACAGAATGTTTCTATGATTGGGCATACTGCGATCTATGTTCTATTCCCCGAATTTATATTGGGAATATTCGCTACATTCGCATATTTTCATACAGAGCATAAACCTTTTAGGACAAAGCTACTTTGGGCAATACCAACTATGTCCGTGTATTTGGGGGCACTCTCTTTCAGCTATTTATTTGTAGAAGGTGTATGGAAAGTCTAAAAAATAATGAAGGTCCTGACCCAAATTTCAGAAATTAAAGACTTACTCTCGGATCGAAATCCGGAAATTTTGAGTCTTCCTCCCGAGTTTTCGCAAGGTACAGAAGTAGATCCGGATTATTCGTATACCATACAAAAAGAATTTCAGGTACACGGTAAGGCGACCTTCGAGAATAAAGAATCCGTGGTTAAGGTAGGGCCGGCCCAAAATGGAAAATCGGGCTTTAGTTGGAATGGGACCAGATATGATCTGGACAGTCAAAAATGTATTAAAGGAAATCATAATATACAATTGGGAGAAGTGAAGGTGATAGAACATCCACTTGCCTGGATGTTGGCCTTTGGAGTGTATGCTGATTTTACCTTGAGCGAATCCAGTTTTCCCACTTTCGATCATTGTGATCGGGTCTATATGGACCATGCCAAAGGAAATCTAAGAATATTAGAGAAAAGAAAAAAGATTTCAGTATCTTCTCCATTTGCTTTAGTTTGGGAGAAGGGTTACTGTGTCTTAGAACCTGCAGAAAAAGATTATAGAGGACTTGTGATAGACCACCAAGTGGAATATCCAGGAACCACAGTCGGAAGATCAAGAATCGTAACAGAACTTACTCCTGAAAATTTTTCGTATTTCGGAGACGCAAGAACGACCGCATTCCGTAACAAAAAGGACGCGGAAAGTTTTTACCAGATTGGACTTGCCGGTGGTTTAAAAGATTATCCTTTCACCTTGGAAAATGTATTACTTTTGGATGAAGACAAAATTTACAATATCCGAGACAAATTTAAGGATCCAAGATCCGCTTATAATTACGAATTCATCTGCCACGAATTGATAGATATCATATCTTGGTTACGTTTTGTAGAAGAAAAATACGAGGGAAAATTTTTCGGAAAGATGACAACTTTCCTTTTTGATCATCACAAACAGATAGATATCGCTCAATTTTCCTGCGATCCAGAAGAATTGGAAAAATATGGGTTAGAGATCGGAAATTAATTTCTGGTAAACGATTTTTAAAAACCTAAAACTACTTGTAATCGAAACGGTTTCGTTTTAGAAAATCAAAACGGAGTCCAAATTTTTTCTAAAGAGGTTTCTAATGCGGATCGGAATATTACCGCTTTTATTTATACTAACGATCGCAATAAATTGCGTGGCATTTAACGCCACCGGATTAACGAATCGTTATAAAGGAAACGAGGCAAAGGATAAAATTGCGGATGCAGCAACCGTTGCGGCTCAGCTTTACGCAATCAGTACCGGGGACCTTAACGGTACAACCTATATCAACAATGTCTTCCTTCCTCCAATTTTGGCAGGGCTTGAACCAGGCGAGTACTATGCTAAAGAAGATGTGGATGCCTGTGTTGACGAGATCAAATTATTCGGAGCCTTAGGGCTTGCTCCTACAATTGGAGTCTTATTTGGACAATGCTCGAATTTACAGCCTGATAATAATATCTACGGAAACGTAAACTAAGCTATACTTTTCCTCAATCCTCGGCTTCATCGGGGCCGAGGACAAATTTCCCCCAGTAAAAGGCTTTTCACCGGCTCCCTCCCGCTGGACTTTGTTTTTAACAATGTCCGATCGCCAACAATTCATCCGCAATTTCTCAATTATAGCCCATATTGACCATGGTAAGTCCACCTTAGCGGACAGACTTTTGGAAATAGGCCGGATCACTGATGATCGGACAAAAAAAGACCAGATCCTGGACTCCATGGATATCGAAAGGGAGAGAGGGATCACGATCAAGGCGAACAACGCCACCTTCAATTATACCGCAGCTGACGGTAATACTTATACGATGAACCTGATCGATACTCCTGGCCACGTGGATTTTACCTACGAAGTATCTAGATCCTTAAAAGCATGCGAAGGTGTGCTTCTTATAGTAGATGCAAGCCAAGGAGTAGAGGCCCAAACTCTTGCGAACCTTTATCTTGCTATGGAGCAAGATTTAGCAATCATCCCAGTTATGAATAAAGTGGATCTTCCCGCAGCGGATGTAGAGAAGACCAAACTTCAGATCGAAGACAGTTTAGGTTTGGATGCAGAGAATGCTGTGGCGATTTCTGCAAAAACTGGACTGAACGTACAAGCAGTCTTAGAAGAAATCACAAGGCAAATTCCTTCTCCAAAAGGAGATCCAAAAGGTCCTCTTAAAGCACTTATCTATGATTCTTATTTCGATCCTTACATGGGAGTTGTTATCAAGATCAGGGTATTCGACGGATCCGTAAAAAAAGGGGACCGTATCCTTTTGATGAGCAGCCAAAAGGATTTTACAGTCAACGAAGTTGGTATCAAGGGAATTGGTTTAACACCTACAGATTCTCTCACTGCGGGAGAAGTAGGATATATCATCGCAGGTATCAAAAAAGTTTCTGATGCAAGAACTGGAGATACAGTTACTTTATTCTCCAACCCAAGTGCTGAAGCAGTTCCAGGTTATAAAGATGCGAAACCTATGGTATTTGCCGGATTATTTCCTATTATGGGAGAACAATTCGAAGAACTCGTAGATGCGATCGAAAAAATGAAACTGAATGATGCAGCGCTTGTTTATGAAAAAGAAAGTTCTGCCGCATTGGGGTTTGGATTCCGTGTCGGATATCTTGGACTTCTCCACATGGAGATCGTACAAGAAAGATTGGAAAGAGAATTCAATCTTGATCTGATCACCACTGCACCTTCCGTAAAATATACGATCCGAATGAAAAACGGAGAAGTATTCGATATAGATAATCCTTCTAAATTTCCTGATCCAGTTTTTATAGAAGCTACGGAAGAACCTTATGTAAAAGCTTCCATCATCACTCCAAATGAGTATGTAGGGAATATCATGTCACTCGCGATAGATAAAAGAGGAGTCCAATTGGACACAGTTTATCTTTCTCAGGATAAGGTGCAGTTGACTTATGAGATCCCTCTTGCAGAGTTAATTTTCGAATTTTATGATAAACTAAAATCTTTAACCAGAGGATATGCTTCCTTGGATTATGAGCCTTGCGGTTATAAGGCTTCGAGACTTGTTAAAATGGATATTCTTGTAAATGGAGAATCTGTGGATGCACTTTCCATGATTGTCCATTCTTCCAAAGCAGAATCCCGTGGTAGAGAGATCATTGAAAAATTAAAAGAAATCATTCCTCGTCACCAGTTCATGATCCCAATCCAAGCTGCAGTGGGAGGAAAAATCCTCGCGAGAGAAAGTATTTCTGCTCTTCGTAAGAACGTAACTGCTAAATGTTACGGCGGAGATATCACCCGTAAGAAAAAACTTTTAGAAAAGCAGAAAGAAGGGAAGAAGAGGATGAAACAGATCGGAAACGTTGAAATCCCTCAAGAGGCCTTCTTAGCGGTCTTGAAAACCGGGGATTAATTTTTGAAAGACTCCGTTTTGCGTCCCCGCAGAACCGGAGTAGATTCCGTTCTCAAAGTTCATTCTTCCGAACTATTTATCAAAAGAGAAGACCGGATTTTTTTCTCCCAAGGGACAAAGATTCGCAAATTACTCGGGATTTATAAAAACTTAGAATCTAAACTCCGATCCGGCGAAATCCAGAAGGTCATTTTACAAGGGAATTTGCATTCGAATGCGATCTTAGCTGGAAGTTTGTTCTTTAAGTTTGTCGAAGTGCCTACAAAAATCCTGGGATATTCCAGGGATCCAAAGTTAATTACTCCTGCTTCTATCATTTCCAAACGATTTTCAGAGATGGAATTGTATCCGACAAGGAAGGAATGGGGAGAAGTTGTCGAAGATACTACAAAATCCCTACCTCCCAACGAAGTTCTAATTCCGGAATATTTATTCACAACCTCTGCATTACAAGGTCTCATGTCTCTCTGGGAGGAAATAGATCCAATGAAATACGATCGGATCATTTTAGACGTGGGTTCCGGGCTTACTTGGATTTCTTCGATTCTTTGGGGGAAACTTCCAATGACTGGAATTTGTCTCGGAATGGAAAAGGAGAAGTTTATACCTTGGATAAAATTGCGTCTGTCGTCACTTCGACTTCCCAATATCGACCTCCCATGGGAAAGCCTAATCGATCCGAGGGAAAAAATAGAAGGAGATTTCTCCTACGGAAAAAAAGGGAATATCTGGCTGGAAAAATCTAGCGAATATCAAAAGCGATTCGGAATTTATTTAGAGCCTATCTATGCTGCTAAATCTATTAGCATGATTGAATCTATGATGAAAAAAAGAGAATTAGAAGGAAGGATTTTATATATTTATCAAGGTGGAATTCTACAAGGAGGGGTTTCTTCTATTCTTTAATCACCTTCGTCAAAAATAAAAAGGCCCTCTTTCGAAGGCCTTCTTCTTATTAGGAAATTCTAATTCTTAAGAAAGAATAAATTCTTTGTTTAGAACTCGGATGAAATCCCGTTTGATGTCTTTCGGACAAGCAGCTTCGCATTCGTACTGGTTTGTACAATTTCCGAAACCTTCTTTGTCCATTGCGTTTACCATGTTTTTCACACGTTCTTTTTTCTCTACTTGGCCTTGTGGAAGTAGCGCAAGGTGAGAAACTTTTGCAGAAACGAATAACATAGCTGAAGCATTTTTACAAGAAGCTACACAAGCACCGCAACCGATACAGGTTGCCGCATCCATTGCAACGTCCGCATCCTTTTTAGGAATCGGTAATGCGTTTGCGTCAGGCGCTCCTCCTGTATTAATACTAACGAATCCTCCAGCTTGGATGATTCTATCAAAACCGCTTCGATCGACAACTAAGTCCTTTAATACAGGGAAAGCTTTTGCTCTCCATGGTTCGAGAAAGATCGTATCTCCATCTTTGAAAGTTCTCATATGAAGTTGGCAGGTGGTTACACCAGGAAGAGGGCCGTGAGCCTCTCCGTTGATCATAATATTACAAGAACCGCAAATACCTTCTCTACAATCGTGCTCGAACGCAATCGGATCATCTCCTTTTACGATCAAGTCCTCGTTAACTACGTCCAACATTTCCAAGAAAGACATATCGGGAGAAATCCCTTTGGCATCGTAATTTACGATTTTGCCTTTCTCTTTTGCGTTTTTTTGTCTCCAGACTTTTAGTTTGAGGTCCATTATTTGTAGCTCCTCGTTGCGAGTTTAATATTCTCGAATTCCAGTTTTTCTCTGTGCTCTGTAGGTTTTGCTCCCACACCTTTCCATTCCCAAGCGGTGGCATGACAGAATTTTTCGTCGTCCCGTTTCGCCTCTCCGTCGTCCATCTGGTGTTCTGAACGGAAATGTCCTCCACAAGATTCTTCTCTTGTAAGAGCATCTAAGCAGAGAAGTTCTCCGAACTCTAAGAAGTCGGCAACTCTTCCTGCTTTTTCCAAGGATTGATTTAGGTCAGCACCGGAACCAGGAACGTTTACATTTTTCCAGAATTCTTCTCTGATCTCAGGAATTTTCACGAGAGCTTCTTTTAAACTTTTATCGGTCCTTGCCATTCCGCAATTATTCCACATAATCTTTCCGAGTTCTTTATGGAAAGAATCAACAGTTCTCTTACCTTTGATGGAAAGGAATTTATTGAGTTGAGTATTTGCGTCAGTCTCTGCTTTTTTGAATTCGGCATGATCTGTAGAAGGAGTTTTTCCGAATCCTACTTCTGCCAGATAATTTCCGATAGTGTAAGGAAGAACGAAATATCCATCAGCAAGACCTTGCATCAGTGCAGAAGCTCCGAGCCTGTTTGCTCCGTGATCTGAGAAGTTTGCCTCACCAATCACGAATAAACCTGGAAGATTGCTCATTAGGTTATAATCCACCCAGAGTCCGCCCATTGTATAGTGAACAGCAGGGTAAATTCTCATTGGAACTTTATAAGGATTTTCTCCAGTGATCTGCTCATACATCTGGAAGAGGTTACCGTATCTTTCCGCGATTGTATGTTCTCCCAAACGATTGATCGCAGAAGAGAAGTCCAGATACACACCTTGGCCACCTGGTCCTACACCGAATCCTGCATCACAAACTTCTTTTGCAGAACGGGATGCGATATCACGAGGACAAAGGTTTCCATAACTTGGGTATTTTCTTTCTAAGTAATAATCTCTTTCGCTCTCAGGGATATCCGCAGGGTTACGGGTATCTCCCTGTTTTTTAGGGACCCAAATACGTCCGTCATTTCGAAGAGACTCAGACATCAAAGTTAATTTGGACTGATGGTCTCCTGAAACCGGGATACAAGTAGGGTGGATCTGAGTGTAACAAGGGTTAGCGAAGAAGGCACCTTTTTTGTATGCGCGGAATGTTGCTGTAACGTTAGAGCCTTTCGCGTTTGTAGAAAGATAGAATACGTTACCATATCCTCCGGAAGCAAGAACCACTGCATCTGCAGAATGAACTGTTACTTGGCCGGTTACTAAGTCGCGGATCACCACACCTTTTGCATGACCGTCGATCACGACTAAGTCCAACATTTCGGTTCTAGGATACATCTTCACATTTCCTAAACCGATCTGTCTAGAAAGTGCTGAATACGCTCCTAATAGAAGCTGCTGTCCAGTTTGACCTTTCGCATAGAATGTACGGGATACTTGGGCACCACCAAAGGATCGGTTGTCCAAATGTCCGCCGTATTCTCTCGCAAATGGAACACCCTGAGCCACACATTGGTCAATGATGTTTGTAGAAACTTGAGCTAGACGATATACGTTAGCTTCTCTTGCTCTAAAGTCCCCACCTTTGATCGTATCATAGAATAAACGATAAACTGAGTCACCGTCGTTCTGGTAGTTCTTAGCTGCGTTAATACCACCCTGAGCTGCGATGGAGTGAGCTCTACGCGGGCTATCTTGGAAGCAGAATGTTTTAACATTATATCCAAGCTCTGCCAAGGTCGCAGAAGCGGAACCCCCAGCGAGTCCAGTACCGATCACGATAACTGTATATTTTCTTTTATTAGCCGGGTTCACTAATTTGATATGGGATTTATAATCGTCCCATTTTTTTTCCAAGGGACCCGATGGGATTTTGGAGTCTAAACTCATTATTGCGCTCCTGGAACTTTCACGAAGTTGAGAAGAATAGCAACCGGCATGGAAACATTGCCGATGAAGATGGTCAAAGCGTAGAGGATCGCAAATGCGTTCGTCTTAGGCGCCCAGAAAGTGGTGTTAAAACCTAAAGTTTGGAAAACACTCGCAACTCCGTGACGAAGGTGAAACGCAAGCAATGTCATCGCTACTATATAGGAAATTGAAACATAAACGTTCTTAAATCCAAAGATTACCATAGAGTAAACATCATGTCTTTGTTTATCCCCAATGGTTTCTTGGAGTGCGAAGTTTTCAGGCTGGATCTTACCGATCGTAAAATGAAGCAGATGGTATATTACAAAAGCTAATAATACGGAACCAGTCAAAGCCATATATCGCGAAGACAGAGTAGCTTGGATCGTACTTTCTTTTACGTAGCCAACCGGTCTTGCCTTCTTGTTTTCAAGAGACAATTTGAGGGCGTAGTAAACGTGTAATGCGAACGCTACTAAAAGAATTCCGCGGGCTAGCCATAAAAGTCCGCCTAAATTGTGTAGGAACTCAGCGTAAGTGTTAATCTTATCCGGTTCTTGGAAGATCTGGAGGTTCCCCAGCATGTGTACAAACACAAAGCCGAAGAGAATGATTCCGGTAATCGCAACGATAGTCTTTCTACCGATGGACGACCTTAGATATCCAGCTTGAAAATCCATTCAAAATCTCCTGTGAGGATCATGGGAAGAAGTCATCGATTTGTTTGAGGAAGGGATTGAAAAAGCGAAAGATCGCATTTAGAATCCCTCTACAAAGTAGGATAAAAAATCAGGTCCAGACGAAAAGCACTTTTAAACTAAAAGACAAAAAATGGACATCTATCGAGGAATATTTAGACTTGGTCTCATTTAGTGCGGCGCGAAAATTCAAAAAAACGCAAATGATATCTAAAGACCCGTTTCAATCTTTGTACAGAGAGCCCCTTCACGAGGGGAGAAAGGAAAAATTCTCTCCAGGAAAAAAGGGAGAAGGGCTCGGCTATTTTCTATTCCGAGAACTTAGGCTTTCCCGAATCGCGTTCGGTGGATATAGGATAGGCCTCGAAGATCCGGAACATAAGGAAGCTCTTCAACTTGCTCTGTATTCTGGAGTGAACGTCATAGATGTTTCGGCAAATTATGGAGATGGAGAGGCTGAAAGTTTAGTTGGCAAGGTGCTGGATGAAAATATCAAAAAAAGACAACTGAATCGAAAGGAAATTTTTTTAGTCACCAAAGCTGGATATATCCAAGGAAGGAATATGAAGCTTGTGGAAACTAAAGAAAAAGAGAAGGATCCTTTTCCGGAAATCACTTATTACCAACCTGGCTGTTATCATTGTATCTCTCCTGAATTTTTAGAGGACCAGTTAGAAAGGTCCAGAAAGCGACTTGGGCTTTCGACCATCGATGCATTCTTATTGCATAATCCTGAATATTTCCTAAGTCATTCCGAAAAGAAGGGAATTCCAAAAGAAGAAGCCCAAGCGGAATACTATCGTAGGATCAAAGAGGCGTTTCAATTTTTAGAGAAGGCCAGAAAAGAAGGGAAAATCCAATTTTATGGAATTTCCAGTAATACATTTCCTCTGCCGGAAGAGGAATACACTCATACTTCTTTGTCGAAGTGCCTACAAATTGCGGAGAAAATTGCCGGAAAAGAAAATGGATTCGCAGTGGTCCAGTTCCCTGGCAATTGGTACGAGGACGGATTCCTTCGGAATCGATCGGAAGGGCAGAGTATCTTGGAAATCTGTAGGCACTTCGACCTTCTACCCCTAATCAACCGACCGCTCAACTCCTTCCAGACTGGAAAAGGAATGGTCCGACTGTCTTACTCGCCCCAAAACCAAACTCCGGATCAGTCGAAGTTACTACAAATCCTAGAACTCGAATCCTCTCTCTTAGAACCACTTTCTCCCAACCCGAATCGAAATTCACTTTCCAAACTTTGGCAAACCTATGGGGAGAAGGTCCGTTCCGAAGAACAATTCCAAGTCCTTCTCCAAAAATCCTGGATTCCTACCTTGCGAGCCATAATCGACGAGGTGTATTCTGAAAAAGGAAAAGAATCCGCAGAAGAATATTTGAGAGTTTTGAATACTGCTCTTCCATTATTGGAAGAACAAGTGCAGATCCGTTCCTCTGAAAAATTATCCGGACTATACGAAAGCCTCGTCTCTAAATACCATTCAAACGGAGAAGCTCCGGAAAGTTTATCTTCTCTTATGATATTTCATTTGGCTTCTCTTCTGGAAAAAGGCACAATTCTGCTTGGAATGAGAAAACGAAAATATGTAAGGGATATTCTTCCCATTTTCAAAAAACAACTGCCGGAAATTCCAAGGTCAGAATGGGGAGAAAATGGAATTCGATCCTGAAATACTCGCCATATTAGAAAAAGTGAAACAAGGAGATTCGGATTCCAGTTTCGGTTACGCTTGGGAAGAAGGAAGAAAACTTTATCTAAAAGGAAGATACTTCGAATTGCATGAGGTATTTGAGTTTCAATGGAAGAAGGAAACCGGAGGAAGAAGGTTACTTTTGCATGGATGGATCCAACTCGCCATTTCCTTGAATAAAGTTTTTGTAAAACCGAATATACGCGGATCCAAAATGCAAGCCGAGAAATCAAAGGAGAAGTTTCTAAAACTCTCTGAAACTGGAGAACTTTCCGCGTTTGGAAAAGACCAAACCATCGATATCATTCACTACTTAGAAAAACTTTTAAGCTTATTTGAAAGTGAAGAAAGTTGGGACCTCGAACGAATTAAAGAACTTTCTTTACCTGAAATGCAAGAAAACGCCAAGGAATTGTTTTCAAGTTCTGTTTTTCCCCGAGAATGACCCTATGGAAGTTTCCGATCCTCAATACAAAAACCAAGAAAGTGGATTTTTCGAATCCGGCGGGTATAAACTTCATTATACAAAAAGAGATAATGGAAAGGGTAGAGCGCTTCTTCTACTTCACGGATTTATGGATTCTTCCCAAACCTTTTTGTTCCAGGAAGAATATTTATCCAAACATTTCGATCTTTATCGTTTCGATTATAGAGGGCATGGGGATTCCGAATGGTTGAGAGAAGGTTTCTACCACTTTATGCTTCCGTTGGTGGATACAAAAACATTCATCCAAAAATTTCTTCCTGAAAAATTTCATATACTTGGTCATTCTATGGGCGGAGGACTTGGTTCCAGGATCGCAGGACTATATCCGGAAAGAGTTCAAAGTCTTATTTGTTTAGAGGGATTCAGTTCTCTCCAAGATCCGGAAAAGGAAAGAAGAAGGTTCCTTGGTTGGTTGGAAAATTGGGAAATAAGTCTCGCAGGAAAAGACAGAAAACGCCAAAAAAATTTTAAATCAGTGGAAGATGCAGCTTCAAGACTTGCCCCCATCTATCCAAGACTTTCTAAAGAAAGACTTTTAAAGATCACCAAAACATTAACAAGACCTGCAGAAGAGGGTGGTTATATGTGGAAGAGCGATCCTTCTTATAAAAATGGTCCTCCGGTATTTTTAAGTCCCCAATTCACCAGACATCTTTGGCAAACAATCTCTTGTAATGTTCTGGTTGTCTATGGCCAAAAAACTCACCTTGCTTTAGATGATAGCAAAGAAGTGTTCTCACATATTAGAAATTTAAAATATATTGAAATAGAAGAAGCGGGCCATAATATGCATCATGATCGTCCGGAACTTCTCGAAACCATACTCGATGAATTCTACGTAACAAATTTGAAGTAAACGAGTTTTGCGTACGAGCAGGTGTCGGATAACGTATTTACTACTCACGCATGTTTAGTACAAAAAATTCTGAGACATAAAAAATTTTCCTGATATTTTTCAAAAAGAACTTGTACTTTTATAGTACCGGAATAGTTTTCCTCCAACGTTTTGTAGTTAGGGGCGAACATGGTAAGCAGCAAATTTAAAGAGCAAATGGAAAGATACGTAAACTACCGAGGCATAGACATCATTCTTCATTTAAAAGATGGTTCTATCATCGAATTGGATAAAAACAGAAGACTCGTAGGCGAAGAGATCGTATATTTTCCTCAAAAAGCGAATCCAAGTAAAATTTCTCTCACCATGATCCAAAAGGCGGATCTGTTCGTCGCCTAACCAAAGACGACGAATCCCTTCCATATGATCAAAACGACACCGGGAAACCCCGGTGTTTGTTTATCAGACCTTAAGCCAAGGTCTGAATTAATTCTTCGATCTCTTTGATTTTGTCGAAATCCTTTTCGGTATAATTTAAGAACACATCGTATTCCACTTCTGAAACACGATCGCACTTGATTACCTTCATTGGAATATCGATGGAACCAGAGAGGCTGATTGTTCCCACTTGGATAGCCAGGTTAGTTCCAGGTTCCCAAGGAATTTCGGTTCTATGCACGATTCCTACGAGCACATTTTCTGCAATCCTCAGCTTAGAACTTTCTAACACCTGAAAGCCTACGTTAAGTGTGGAGGGGATTCTATTGTATTTCATGGCGGTATCCTCCCGGTCTTTATGAAAGAGCTTAGATTAAGTCGCTTACGTTCCGATTAAGATCCTTTTACGATCTTGAAAAAATCGGTAGAAAGAGGCTATTTTCCTATTTAAAGCAATTTCTATACCAGTAACCTTATATTGGGCCCCGGACATAAAGAAAATCGTGCAATGCACTAAAATATTAGGTCTCTTTCCAGTATAGCGAACATATATATAAATTTAACGGAGAAGGGCTCAAATCTTTGGGATATTGAGGGCTAAAATCTTGTGATTTTGTCGAAGCTACTACATGGCAGATTTCGAGGAAACTTACAATATTCTAATATATTGCTAATTTATTAAGCGAATTGGATCTTAAGCGGAGATTCCGATCTTCTGAAATTAAAACAGTTTCAGAAAATCGAAATCATTTCTCCGAGGCAATATAAACTGAAGTTTTTGGTCTGAGTATTAGTAAAGAATTCTGGTCTTGATAGAACCGGGATGTCTTTCTATTCTTTCTTTCAACTCATCTCCTACGCTCATATTGATTACCATGGAGAGATAACCAATTTCAGCGCTAGTTCCTAGATGTTGGGAGCTAATGTTTGCTCCGATCTCAGAAACCATACTGTTGATATCTTTCAAGAATCCTGGCTGATTTTTATGAACATTCAGAATTCTGTACATTCCCTGAGGGATCGGGTTCAATTCTAAATTCGGGAAATTGACAGCAAAAGTAGTGGAGCCGTTGTTTACGAACTTCAAAAGTTTAGAAGCAACTTCCGTCCCGATATTCTTCTGAGCTTCTTCCGTAGAACCACCTATATGAGGAGTCAATATTACGTTTTGCAAATTTTGCAAAGGAGTGATGAATGGATCGCTATTTGATTCAGGCTCTTGTGGAAAAACATCTACTCCGGCGCCCGCGATATGTCCTGCCTTAATCGCCTCGGCCAAAGCTTCCAGATCCACAACTTTTCCTCTGGAAAGATTGATGATATAGGCTCCTTTTTTCGTGGCCTTGATTTCCTTTGCACCGTATAAATTTGTCGTTTCAGGAAGTTCCGGCACGTGGAAGGTAACAAAATCAGAATTAGAAAGCAGTTCTTCGTAAGAATTGAGCGGAGTCGCATTTCCCAAAGGAAGAACGGTTTGTGTATCGTAATAGACCACTTTTAGGCCCATTGCTTCTGCAAGCACGGAGACTTGGCTTCCGATATGGCCGTAACCTACGATTCCCAGAGTTTTTCCCCGAACCTCAAAACAGTTTTTAGAAATTTTATTCCAGATGCCTGCATGAGTATTTCGGATATGGTCCGGAACCCTTCTGGCTAACATTACAATTTCTGCAATTACAAGTTCCGCGACGGAACGAGTATTAGAATAAGGTGCATTGAATACCGGGATCCCTTTTTTCTCCGCTTCCGCCAGATCTACTTGGTTTGTTCCGATACAGAAACAACCCACGGTCATGAGGCGTTTCGCTTTGGCTAAAACGGGTGCAGTCAGATTGGTTTTACTTCGGATCCCCAGAACATGAATGTTCTCGATTTCTTTCGAAAGTTCGTCTTCGCCCAGGGCCTGGGGGAGAAGGCGGACATTAAAACCGTCTTTTTGAAAGAGTTGGAATGCGTCTTGGTGTACATTCTCTAAGAGGAGGACGTTTATCTTTTCTTTCGGGTAGGAAATCATAGTTCTATAGCCATGGAACGTATCCTTGGCTTCTCTGAAAACGGATTTTTTACTTCACCTTTGGGAGATCGTGAGAAGAATGGAATGGAAATCACAAAGGTGAGCGCAATCCAATGATCCGTTCCAATTTTTCATTTTTACAAGTTTCAATCTTGGCCGTTTTTTTTGCCGTTTTCCTGAATTCCTGCTCGGCTAGGGTCCAAGTCCTTCCGGAACCGGTGGTGGAACAGACTCTTTTCAGAAGCGGTCCAATATGCCCCGGAGCAATCTTTTGTAGCCTTGGCAAACCAGGGTCTCTGAATTTTAAAGGAATCCTAGTGAATAAAACAGGGGAGAAGCCAATCTTCTTAGAATATTATATGAGCTCCTTTGAGGAAAGTTTTCCGATCGGGATCTCTATGAAGTTAGATCAAACCTGGCATAACCTCAGAAAAACTTCTACGGATTACGGAGATACTGTTCGTGTAGTTTCTATTCTTCCGGTAGATGTAGCTGACAAATTACTTTCCGCGAAGGAAATTCAGGTCAGCTTTTCTTCCAGAGATAATACCAGCACTTATACGTTAAGTTCTTCCAATTCAGATAGTTTGAAATCTTTACTCAAAGATCTAAAAGAAAAATTGGATTCTCAAGCAAGACTAACGATCACAAATCACTAAAATTATGCCCGAGTAATTTCTCGGGCAGATAATCAATTCGACCCGGAGTCTTGATCATACCGGGTTCCCAAAATGAAACTTATTATTCCGGTCTCATCAGAGGGAATAAGATGGTGTCTCGGATAGAATGAGAATTTGTGAGTAACATCACCAAACGATCTATCCCGATCCCGAGACCTCCCGTAGGTGGCATTCCATATTCAAGTGCTCGGATATAATCCTCGTCCATCATGAATGCCTCATCGTCTCCCGCTTCTCTTTGTTTTACCTGATCTTCGAATCTTTCTTTTTGATCGAACGGATCATTTAACTCGGAAAATGCATTTCCGATTTCTCTTCCTACTATATAAGGCTCGAATCTTTCCACATAACCTGGGTTTTCAGGATTCGATTTTGCTAATGGAGAAAGTTCCTTAGGATAATCCGTAACAAATACCGGTTGGATCAGATTCGGCTCCGCTTTTTCGGAAAATACCTCGTCCGCTACTTTCCAGATAGAAGTACATTTGCTTGCGTCCACTTTTACGGAGCTTGCTTTTTCTTTTGCTTCTTCTAGAGTTTTTACCTGAGAAAAATCGATCCCTGAATATTCTTTGATAATATCCACATACTTTACCCTTCTCCAAGGAGGGCTAAGATCTACTAGATCGTTTCCGTATTTGAGTTTGAGAGTTCCGCAGATTTTTTGAGCAACAGTGGTGATCAGTTTTTCAGTCAGCTCCAACATTTTTCCCATATCACCGTAAGCCATATAAGCTTCCATCATGGTGAATTCAGGATTGTGTTTAGTGGAAATTCCTTCGTTTCTAAAGTTACGGTTCAATTCGAAAACTCTATCTAGCCCGCCTACGATCAGTCGTTTCAGATATAATTCGGGAGCGATCCTTAAGAATAACTGCATATCTAATGTATTATGATGAGTAACGAATGGTCTCGCCGCCGCACCACCAGCGATCGGTTGCATCATAGGAGTTTCCACTTCCAAAAATCCTTCAGAAGTCAGGAAATTACGGATCTCGGATACGATTTTACTGCGAGTGATAAACGTATCTCTGACATGATCGTTTACTACCAAGTCCACATAACGCATTCTGTATCTTTGTTCCACATCAGCGAAAGCATCGTAAATTACTCCGTCCTTTTCTTTTACAACAGGAAGAGGGCGGACACATTTTGCGAGTAGTGTAACCGAAGTAAGATGAAGAGTAGTTTCTCCCTTTTGAGTTTGGAAAAGATAACCTTCTATCCCGATCAGGTCTCCTAAGTCTAAACTTTTGAAAAGAGTGTAGTTCTCTTCTCCCAGATCATCTCTGGTTGCATAAAGTTGGATAACTCCGGACTTGTCTTTTAAGTGAGCGAAACTTGCTTTTCCCATTACACGTTTGGAATGCAAACGTCCACCTAATAGAAACTTTTTCTCTGGGCCTGTAGGAGTTTTAGCAAACATCTCTATCAAAGATGCTGAATCGGAATCAGGGAAGAATCGGATCGGGTAGGGGTCAATACCCTTCTCCTTTAGGTTTTTGATCTTCTCGATTCTTTGTTGGATAAGTTCGTTTGTTTCTTTTAAGTCTTGGGACATTCTAATTTCCTAATAATATCAAATATAAATGTTTCGAGAGTCTTCCTAAGATGGACTCTAGGCTTTTTGGTTTTGTAAACCAATCCCAGGATCCGATCCCTTCGCTTACTTTGGAGACTGCGATATAGATTCCCGCAGGTTCCAAAACGTTTCTATATAATTTTAACAAGGTTGCTGAATCGTATTCTTTTCCCATCAAAAGAAAAGTTTTCCACTGACGATCCAATGCTATCTTTAAGAGTGTTTTTGGGAATTCCTGAGGACCTGCTTCTACCGTATAAACTAAAACTTTGGTCTCATCTACTCCTAAGGATGCCAGATAGGTTTGCAAAGAAGCCGTTGGATCTCCTACAATTCCCAAATCAGAATCTTGATTGGGAGGAGAATACAAAATAACGATCACAGGAGCTAGGCCCTTCTTCCATAAACCAGCCGCTTGTTTAAATTTATCCTTTTTACCAGTTTCAATAGCTTCTAATACAATAGCGTCCGATTTTTTGGGATCCGCTTTTGAAACTAAAAGGTAAGGAGAGGAGAAGAATAAGATCAAAAATAGAATCAATAATCCGAAAAAGCCGTAAGAAACAAGTTTGGCTTTATCTAAAAAATCTTTAACGGAGAGAGCACCCGATGCCATAGTTTTACCGAGGGTTGGTTTTTCAAATGGAGGAAAGGGTTGTAGGTAGGACGAATTGCTCGAGAGGGGACTCGAACCCCTACACCGAACCGGCACAAGCACCTCAAGCTTGCGTGTCTACCAATTCCACCACCCGAGCGGTCGCGATTGACAGACTGGGTGACTAGGCTCCTATGTCAAGGAAATTCAAACAAGGAAGGAATCAGACCAATTCGTACTTTTTCTTCTGCTTTTTATCTTCCGGATCCAAGATGAATCGTTCCGGATGGAACACAATATTCCAATATCTTTTGGAATAAGCTATCACACCAATGCTCAAGACCAAAACCAAAACATAACCTGAATATTCCGGATGAAGGAAGAAATGATTCTCAGGTAAAGTTGGACCGATCAAAGGTAAGGTCATATACCAAAGAACGGCAGCAGCAACAAGACCCACTCCAATCTTACCCCACCAATTCGGTTTTCCTTGGATCCCTCTTTTTAAATATAAGAATCCACCCAACCAAACTCCTAAAGTTTCCCTTAAGATATAAATGATAAGTATCCAAAGAGGGAACTGGTAATAATGAACGATTACTGAAAGTCCGCCGATAGTGACGAACTTATCGCAGATAGGATCCAAGTATTTTCCCAAGACCGATTCTTGGGAGAGTAGGCGAGCTAGAAACCCGTCTAGAAAATCTGTAAGTACTGCAAGAATACAGGTACCAATGGCTAAAAATAAATATTCGCTGCTACGAGGAGACTCGATATGTTTGCGAGTGAATTGTATAAAAAAAGGAAGAAGTAAAACTCTGGAGACGGATAAAAAATTAGAAAGAGTAAACACCCTCTCTTCGAGTAGATCCTTTGGTTTTTTTTCGTGAAGCATCTAAGAAAGCCAGCAGTCGGAAAAACTCCGCTATTGGAAAGGCTATGGAAGGGACTTAAAAATTCATCCCTTTTTCAGATAAACGAATTGACCCCCGAGCTCGCTCAGAAATTATGTTCTTCATAAAAGGAGCTGTAGCTCAGCTGGTTAGAGTGCCTGCCTGTCACGCAGGATGTCGCGGGTTCGAGTCCCGTCAGCTCCGAAATTCCCAACAATCAACTAGACTGTGGCTCGAAGCTTTTGCGAGTAAGCAATTGTAGCGACCCATAGGGAGCGTAAACAATTGCGACGCGAGACAGGATGTCGAAGCGAGCGCAAAAGACGCCGTGGAGCCAAGTTTGCCAGGAAGGCAAACTGCATAACGGCGAGTCCCACCCGTACGTGAAATTTCGCCAGAAATTTCCATACTCCAAATTCACACTTACTGAAGACCAACCTCATAAAGCGATCGAAGATCGCGCACTCGGCCCAAAGCCGAGGAAATACTCTTAGTATAAAATTTTATTCAAGAACGAAAAGCCTCATAAAGCGATCGAAGATCGCGCCGAAGCTCAAATAAACTCTTCCGAGTCCTTCTTAATAATAATTTCTCCGATCTCTTCTAAATCACGCAATGCGGTAAGAACGCTGTTCCTTGCGTCTGTGATCTCTTTCAGGGTCACTTTTCCTCGGATATCCATACTTTCTAAAATATCATTGGCTCTATTTTTAGACATTGCCTCGAAGAAATGAACCTTGATCTGGTCGGAAGCTCCTCTGAGTGCGATTGCGATCAGATCGTCGTCTCCTATTCGATTGATGAGTATTCTCATTTCTTTGGAGTTGAGAAGAAGTACATCTTCGAATGTATATAATTTTTCCCGAACCTGAGAGGCGAGTTCCGGAGATTGTTCTTCTAATTCTTTTAGAATTGTTTCTTCCAAAGATTTATCCATATGATTCAAAATATTTGCGAGAGCTTCCGCTCCTCCCGCTTCGCTGAATTCGGATTTATCTCTTTGTTCGTATTTTTTCTTCAGAACTTTTGCAATCTGACGAATTGCGTCCGGATGAGTTTTGGTAGTATTTGCGAGTCTGAGCGCAACTTTACTCTGTAATTCTTTTGGAAGAAACTTCAGAGTTTCTGCCGCTTTTTTAGGATGTAAAAATGCAAGTGTAACTGCGATCGTTTGGGTATGTTCCGGAGCTAAAAGATGAGCGAGTGTTTGCGGTTCCGCATCGTTTAAGAAGGAAAAATCTTCTTCAGTATCCTTTCTATCCAGTTTTCCTAATATGGTTTCGGACTTTTCTTTGCCCAGGGACTTTTGTAGTAATTCTCTGGCGGTTTCGATTCCACCTCTGGATTCAGCAGCAAGGTCTTTTAGGGAACCTTGGAAATCTAAGAGGACTTCTTCTTTTTCGGATTTGCTGATCGTTTTGATCTTTGCCATTTCCTGGACGATCTCTTCTATCAACTTTTCGTCGAGTTGAGCTAATGCCTTGGCAGCTGCTTCCTTGTCCAAGGATAGAAGTAGCATAGCTGCTTTTTTAACTTTTAAGTCTCTGGTTTTAAGATTGGAATCTTGGTCCACTGCTTCTTCGCCCACAAAGAAATCAGGCAAGTAACCGAAGAGGATGTTCCAGTAAATTTCGAAACACTTCCAACCAACCGGCTCCCACCGCGCCGTCTACCACTCTATGATCACAGGAAAGGCAGACTGAAAGAGTTTTTCCGGGGACAACTGCTCCGTTTTTGATAACGGGTTTAGATACCACATTTCCTACTGCAAGGATTGCGGCCTCCGGTTCGTTGATAACCGCTGCAAAACGATTTATTCCGAACATTCCCAAATTGGAAACAGTGAAGGTTCCGTCTGAAAACTCTTCCGGTTTGAGTTTTCGTTCCCTTGCACGGGAAGCAAGCTCTTTTACCGTTCTACCTATTTCTAAAACAGACCTTTTATCTGCGTTCCTTACATAAGGAGTAATCAGGCCGCCTTCGATAGAAACTGCTACTCCCACATCTACTCTTCCATGTTTCAATATATGATCTTCTCTCCAGGAAGAATTTACTTCCGGGACTTTTAGAAGCGCAAGCGCAGAAGCTCTGACAATAAAATCGTTGATGCTAAGTTTGATCTCTTCTCCCGATTCCTTTAGGTCGGAGTTAAAATTTTCTCTCAAATGTACGAGTGCATCCGCGTCAATTTCCATATCCAAATAGAAATGAGGCTGGTGGGTTTTAGAATGAACCAAACGAGAAGCGATCGTTTTTCTCATTCCAGAGATTGGAAGTTTCTCTTCCTGTATATTCCCTCCAGCAAATGGAGATATTCCGCTCGTTGAAAATGCAGAGATCCCGTTTTCAATATCCCGTTTGATAATCCTTCCGTCCGGTCCGCTTCCTCTGATCTTAGAAAGATCGATTCCGGTTTCCTCGGCCAAACGTTTTGCCAAAGGAGAAGCTTTCACCCTTCCTTCCAGCGCTCCAGGAGAAAGTCCTCTGGAAACAGAGCTCTCTTTGGGTGCAGGGGGCTCTTCTTCAGGCTCTTGGGTTGTCGAAGTGACTACATTTTCCTGCTTCTTAGGGGCTACACTTGGAGTCGGCGCGGTGGCCGGAGCTGGCGCTGGGGTAGAAGCTACCGAGGCAGAAGACCTGGATTTGGCTTCTAAAAGTAGGGAACTGATATCTTCCCCCGCTTTTCCTATAATTGCAACTGGGGCACCTACTGGGAGTTTGGCTCCTTCCTGGGCTATAATTTCCAAAAGTACGCCGGAATCGAATGCTTCCATTTCCATGACCGCTTTGTCGGTTTCGACCTCGGCTAATATTTCCCCGATGGCGACAGAGTCACCCTTCTTCTTTAGCCATTTTACCAAAACACCTTCCGACATTGTCGGAGAAAGTTGGGTCATTTCGGAAATTTTTGCCATCTATTTTTCCTATTTATAATATAATAATATTCAAATATTATGAATTACTTAATCATTTCTCTGACTTTTTTGATTATTTTTTCTTCGCTGGGTAATGATGATTTTTCGAGATTGGCCGCATAGGGCATAGGCACATCTTCCTGTGTAATCCTTTCTACCGGAGAATCCAAATAATCGAATGCTTCTTTTTGGATAAGATAGGCCACTTGTGCGCCGAATCCCGCCACATTCCAGCCTTCTTCCACTATGAGCGCTCTATTTGTTTTTCTGACGGAAGCCAATATCCCTTCCTCGTCTAAAGGTCTTATACTCCTTAGATCTAAAACTTCGACCGAAATTCCTTCTTTTGCGAGTTTTTCTGCAGCAGGAAGAACATACATGAGAGCTCTGGACCAACTGATAATTGTGAGTTGTGTACCTTCTCTCTTGATATCCGATTTGCCCATCGGGATCGAGAATTCTCCTTCCGGGACTTCTCCTTTGGAGCCGTATAATACCTCACTCTCTATAAAGATCGTTGGGTTATTATCTCGGATGGAAGTTTTTAGGAGTCCGTAAGCATCTGAAGGAGTATAAGGAGCGAGCACTTTTAAACCGGGAATATGGGCATACCAACTCTCGAAGGATTGTGAGTGCTGTGCGCCAAGTCTTCCGCCGGCACCTCCTGCTCCTCTGAAAACGATCGGGATCGGAAATTGTCCAGCACTCATATAATTCATTTTTGCAGCCGAGTTGATGATCTGATCGATTGCGACAAGTGAGAAGTTCCAGGTCATAAATTCTATGATCGGCCTAAGTCCTACCATAGCGGCTCCTATCCCAACTCCTGCAAAACCGTTCTCAGAAATAGGGGTGTCTATGATCCTTCTTTCTCCAAACTTAGCGAGCATTCCTTGGGAAACTTTATAAGCTCCTTCGTAATGTCCTACCTCTTCTCCCATGAGAAAGATATTTGGATCCTTCTCCATTTCTTCCGTCATGGCACGATTGAGTGCTTCTCTATAAGTGAGTACTGCCATTATACGTTCTCCGCATAAACATGCTTATACAGCCAGCCAAGAGGCGGTTCTTCACTTTTTTCAGCGAAGTCGACTGATTCCTCTACGGTTTTAAGAATGATTTCGTCCATCTTGGTCAATTCTTCTTGTGCCCAGCCTGCCGAAAGTAGATCCTTTTCCGCTTTGATCAGAGGATCTCCTTGTTTATATTTTTCTAATTCTTCTTTGGTCCTGTATTTTGCAGGGTCTGACATAGAATGGCCTCTGAACCTATATGTGGAAATTTCCATGAGAGTAGGGCCTTCTCCTCTTCTTGCTCTTTCCACGGCGACCCGTACATGTTCTCTGACTTTCCGGACCTCGTCACCTTCTATATGGTCTCTTGCGATATCATAGGCCGCTGCTCTTACGGAAACATCTTTGACGGAGAGTGCTCTATATTCGGGAGTTCCCATTGCGTAATGATTGTTTTCGCAGATCATGACTAGAGGAAGTTTCCAAATTGCGGCTAAATTCATTCCTTCATGGAAGGATCCGATGTTTGCTGCGCCTTCTCCAAAAAAACATAATGTAACTGCGCCGTCTCCGCGGTATTTGGATGCGTATGCAATCCCTGCCGCAAGTGAGATATGCCCGCCTACGATTCCGTGTCCGCCCATGAAGTTTTTATTTTTATCGAAAAAGTGCATGGAGCCGCCGTTTCCGTGGACGATCCCAGTTCTTTTTCCGAATAATTCGGCCATGAGAGCCTTTGGTTCCAATCCTCTGGCGAGTGCATGTCCATGATCCCTATAGGTGGAAACTATATAATCTTTTTGTTCTAAAGCGGAGATTGCTCCCACGCCCACGGCTTCTTGACCGATGTATAAATGGCAGAAGCCGCCGATTTTGCCCATGCTATATGCCTTCGCGGAAGCTTCTTCGAAGCGGCGGATCAAAAGCATTTGTCTGTATAATTCTAATAGATCTTCTGTTTCTTTTTTTGTTTTAGGTTGGCTCATAGTACTTTAGGAAATACGAAAACAATCGCAAAATATCTTCTTAGAACTAGGATATGCAAACTGATTTCGGAAATTTTTTGAAAAATGCAAAGAGATGGAGAAGGGGAGCTCCTTTTTCTAAAAAAATGCTTATGGAAATTTCCAATTCGTTCGAACTTTTAGATGAGCCCAAAAAAGGAAAATTTTTTCCAAAAATTCTCCAAATCCTTTTTCCTTCTTTCTTCAAAAATCATCAAAAACCATCAAAATAGAGCTAAAATTAGCGAAAAACTCCATTTTCGTTAAAATTAATCTAGGCCGGGTGCTTCACCGAAGATATATCTGAAGGAAACCCTGAATTTCTAGGTTTA
Source organism: Leptospira neocaledonica (assembly GCF_002812205.1). Lineage (NCBI taxonomy): Bacteria > Pseudomonadati > Spirochaetota > Leptospiria > Leptospirales > Leptospiraceae > Leptospira > Leptospira neocaledonica. Next base: position 331,233 of record NZ_NPEA01000001.1, on the reverse strand, counting down.
TCCCGGATCTCAGCCTTCATTTAAACATATAGAAAAAAGACCAAAACCAAACCAGCACAGATCCCGGCACGGATGCCGGGCTCATGATCTCAGTTTCAAGGAGGAAACAAATGATCATTAACCATAACTTAGCCGCGATTAACTCCCACCGCGTTCTGAAGTTCCAGAACAACGAAGTGGCGAAAAACATGGAGGCACTTTCTTCCGGTATGCGTATCAACCGCGCCGGGGATGATGCATCCGGTCTAGCCGTTTCCGAGAAAATGAGAACTCAGGTGAAAGGACTTCGCCAAGCGGAGAGAAACACTGAGGACGGCATGTCCCTGATCCAAACAACTGAAGGATATCTGCAGGAAACGAATGATATCATCCAGAGGGTCCGTGTACTTGCAATCCAATCTTCCAACGGTATCTACGGCGCAGAAGACCGCCAAATGATCCAAGTAGAAGTTTCTCAGCTCATAGACGAAATTGATCGCATTTCCTCCCAAGCAGAGTTTAATAAGATGGCATTGCTCCAAGGCGATTTCGCTCGTGGATCAAGAACCGCTTCTATGTGGTTCCACATCGGACCGAACCAGCACCAGAGGGAACGTGTCTATATCGCAACTATGACCGCTAAGGCTCTGAATTTGATCAAGTCTGACGGAACACTTTTGACTCTTTCTACTGCTGAACTTTCAAACGAAGCAATCGGCTTTCTTGACGATGCTTTAATGAAAATCAACAAACAAAGAGCAAATCTTGGAGCTTACTATAACCGTTTAGAGCATGCATCTAAAGGCCTAATGGTAGCTTACGAGAACATCCAAGCTTCAGAGTCGAGAATCAGGGACGCGGATATGGCAGAGGAAACTGTATCGTTCACTAAGAACCAAATCTTGGTTCAGTCCGGTACTGCTATGTTAGCACAAGCTAACGTAAGACCTCAGTCTGTCCTCCAGTTACTTAGGTAATTAGGACTTTCCGGCAGCGGGAGCAGTGATGCTCCCGCACCGGGAACTTTTCTGTAGAACTCCGAAGCCGCTCATGCGGCTATCCTTGTCTACGGACCTAATGAAAAGGTACAGGAAAAACGTCGGGTCTAACATTCTTATTTCCCCAATTTTTTTCCGGTTCCTTTTCCAAGGAGGGATTCCGAGGAAACGAAAACCGGGTTAGTAATAACCTAAAGCTTATTGAACTTAGTGTAAGTGTATATCAGTAACGTTATGCTCTTATGTGTTGATTGAAAAACATCCATTCTCCTCGGGAGAAGATGACCTGTCGGGTGGTCCGACCGGGTCCATCCCGGAGCACCGGACAGGTCATGTCCGCTCGGAGGATAGGGAGATCCTCCGGAAACTCTCTACAAGGAGTGTAGGATGATTATCAATCACAACCTGAGTGCGGTGAATTCTCACCGCTCTCTGAAGTTCAACGAGCTAGCTGTGGATAAAACCATGAAAGCTTTGTCTTCCGGCATGCGGATCAATTCTGCCGGTGACGATGCTTCGGGTTTGGCTGTCTCCGAAAAACTCAGAACGCAGATCAACGGACTGAGGCAAGCGGAGAGAAATACGGAAGACGGGATGAGTTTCATCCAGACTGCGGAAGGATTCCTTCAACAGTCTTCGGATATCATCCAAAGGATCCGGGTTTTGGCCATCCAAACCTCGAATGGGATTTACAGCCCCGAAGACAGACAATTGGTTCAGGTGGAAGTTTCCGCCCTTGTCGACGAAGTGGATCGTATTGCCTCTCAAGCAGAGTTCAATAGATTCAAATTGTTCGAAGGAGACTTCGCTAGAGGTTCCAAAAGAGCTTCTATGTGGTTCCATATGGGACCGAACCAGAATCAAAGGGAAAGGTTCTTCATTGGAACTATGACTTCCCGAGCTTTAAAGCTTACCAAGGCAGATGGTAGACCAATTGCGGTCTCTTCTCCTGGGGAAGCGAATGAAGTGATCGGTTTAGCCGATGCTGCGCTCGGAAAGATCATGAAGCAGAGGGCGGATATGGGAGCTTATTTTAATAGGCTGGAACATTCCGCAAAAGGTCTCATGGCAGCGTATGAAAATATGCAGGCTTCCGAGTCCAGAATTCGTGACGCCGATATGGCGGAGGAGATGGTTGCTCTAACTACTAAACAAATACTCGTGCAGAGTGGTACGGCGATGTTAGTGCAAGCAAATCTTAAACCGAATTCGGTCCTCAAACTTCTCCAAATGTAAGTCTTTGGGAAATGGCACCACCGGGAGTGAAAACTTCCGGTGGTTTTTTTATCTCATGCTTCGAGATCCCCTTATGAATTCGTCCTATTTATTTATTCGTCTAAATTCGTTTTTTCTAAACAAGCTATGCAAAAAAAATGCAGGTAATATTTTATATTCGTGTGGAAAATAATCATCTAGTCATGATTGAATGAATTCGCTTGACTCTTTTCGCTGATTTATGGAAATTCTCGAACATCTTTTCCTTTAGGTAGAATGGAATGTTTCGTAGTTTATTAATCTTTGCTACACTATTAGGCTTAACTTGTGCGACCACTAATTCGGGAAAAAAGCCCGGGCCGGAATCATTTACTTTAGATTGTTCGGATACTAAAAGTCCATATTACTTCTCGGTAATGAAAGGAAAGGGAAATTTTTCGATAACAAGGTTTTTGGAATATTCCATACCCTCCAGTGCTCATGAAAACTTTTTAAGCCAAAATCAAAAAATCTGGGATAAGGCACTCTTTGATTACCGAGCCAGAAAATTTTCCGAAGTAAAAGCTTTATTACAACCTTTTCTTTCCAAGTATGATCAGGATTTAAGTCTTCGGGAACTATACGCCAAATCCTGGTATTGGAGTCTGCAAAATAGAGGAAAGGAAGACAAGCTACTTGCATTCTATTTGGATTTATATAAGCGTATTCAGCATGAAATCGATGTGCAGGATGGAATCCGAAAAAAGGGCGAAGTAGTTATAGTCTTGGGTTTTAACGATGTGGAGTGGAAAATTGCTACAATCTATTTAGACAGAGCGGAGTGGCAAGCTGCTGAATCATACTTGGAGTTATCTCTTTTCGGAGGAACCATGACCACGGACGGAAGCCAAGGCCCTCATCCATCCGTGATCGAAAACTATGCTTACCTTACGGAAACTGCTTATTATCTAAAAGATAAGGACAAGAATCGTTTTTATCTTTGTAAAACTCTACAACTTGATCCTAAAAACACTTACGCCTTTCAGTTTTTACTTCGTTAAATCGGAGTTTTTCTTTTATCCATCCCAATTCGACCCTTAGAATAATTTCCACTAAGGGTCGTCTTATTTTTATATTTAAGTATTGACTTAATTAAGTTTATGCTTAAATATATGTCTATGAACGCTTTAGATGCGATTTCAGATCCGACCAGGCGCAAAATTTTAGAACTTCTATTCGAAGGAGAAATGGGTGCAGGTGAGATTGCTGGGCATTTTGATATAAGTAATGCTGCTATCTCCCAACATTTAAAAGTTCTAAGAGAAACAAATTTGATCCAGGTGAGAGCAGACGGTCAAAGAAGGATCCATTCTCTAGATTATAGAGGCTGGAAGGAAATCCAGGATTGGCTAGATAGAGCAAAATCTTTCTGGGAAAGCAGATTGGACGTTTTGGAAAAGGAATTGAGAGCAAATAAGAAGAAGAAGGAAAGAGGATAATCTGATGAATAGATCGGAAAATAAAACGTATGGTACATTTGTTTCATCGAGCGAGGTTCGTTTTGAACGATTATTGCCCGGCCCGATCGAAACCGTTTGGGAATATCTGACTGACTCAGAGAAGCGCGGTATTTGGCTCGCTAAAGGAAACATGGAGCTGAAGGTAGGAGGAAAAGTTGAATTAAACTTTTTACATTCTTCTCTTTCCGATGAAAAAACCTATCCTGATAGATTCAAGGCTATGGAAAACGGTATTAGCGGATCGGAAACAATAACTGCAATTGATGCTCCTCGTCTTTTAAGTTTTACCTGGCATCCTGATTCGGAAGTACGTTTTGAGTTAGAGGAGAAGGGAGAGGATGTTCTTCTTACTATTCGACATTATAAACTGAATGATGAATTCGGTAAACTGATGGTTTCCACCGGTTGGCATACACATTTGGACATATTGGTTTCCAAATTGTACCAAGAATCGGTTCCTAAATTCTGGCAAACTTTTTCAAAACACGAAGAAGAATACACAAAGCTGATCTCTAAACCGAGTAAGGTTTAAAGAACAAATAAAAAAAGCCGACGAATTTCTCGCCGGCTTTTCTTTTAGATCGATTGTTGAATCGATTATTTATTCGGAGTAAACTCCAAAGTAACCACACCTCTTGCAGCAGACTTAACATTCATCTTTTTAGTAGCTAAGAAAGTAAATCCTCTGTCTTTTTTATAGACTAATTCGTCCATAAACAGTGCGTCTTTTCCAGGGTAGGTAACTTCCCATTCTGAACCGCTTACATTGCTAGTTCTAACATTGATGTCTTTCGCAGCAGTTAATTCTGCCAGATCATCTTTGAACTTAGTGGATTCGTCTGCGTCCAGTCCGGTAAACTTAAGGATGATGGTATTGTTCTCAGTGAGATTGAACCATTCTTCCTTAAGTTGTTTGTTTACTTTTTTGGTTACATCTTCTGCCCAACCAGCAAGTGCTTTTTCTCTGGAAACTTTTTGAGTGATGTCTGCTCCGCGAGCGTCTCCGTTTCCGGATGCTACCACTTTTCCGTCTCCCCAAAGTAGGATCACTTTATAAGGTCCTGTAGCCGCAGTATTGAATAGAGGTCTATCCAATTGTTTTCCACCGATTGCAGTTACAGGTGTTTGGTCTTCTGTTTCAACAGATCCTACAACAAGTACTTCTGCTCCGGAAGATTGAGCTTGGATTAAGATCGCAGCTCCTGCATCTAGAGAGTTTACCACATCAGCATTCAAGCCGGAAGGTTTAACAGTTTTAGAAGCAGTTCCTGGATCCACGATCTTGTTTCCTGCTTTTTTCAATCCTTTGATGACCTCAGCTTCTGCAATATTACCATTGCTTAAAGGAGCAACCGGTGCTCCTCCTACTTTAGAAGGAACTAAAACTACAATTCTTGGATTTCCTACATCAGCAAGTAAACCTTCTACAGCAGTGGAAAGTTTAGATTCTTCGATAGTACAACGAACTGTAAGTTTTAAAATTGGTTGAGTATCAATCTTGCCTTGGTCTTCTGCAACGATGTCGTAAGATTTTACGAATGCATCCGTTTTGGAAAGTAGACTAGAGCCCAAACTTTCTCCATCGGAAGCTTGGCTTTTGTTGGAAATTTCTTCACCAACTACTTTACGTACCGCATTAACCTTTGCGTCTTTAATCGCTCTTTGTTTTGCGTTTGCTATATCTCCGTTATAGATCGGAGCTTCTCCGATCACGGTGATCGTATTTCCTTCTCTAGTGAATTCTTCTTTTTTCTTGCGTCGGGATCCGTCACCCGTAGCGCATGCAAAAGTGAAACCTAAAATCAGTGTGAGAGCGGTAATCCGCAGGATGGGCAGCTTTGCCATATCGCTTCCTTTTTCTCCTTGATGTATTGAATTCTGTCTATTTACTGAACAAATAAGGTATCTTACATGCGGTTCAAAGAAAGAAACAAAAAAAACCTAACTTTATTCATTTTTTTTCTGACAATTTCCTCAGGCTCCTGCGTAGAAGCGTCATCCAGAAGTCATATTTCAAAATCCAAAATTATTCCGGCCGAAGTTTCTTTTTACGAACAAGTACTTCCTAGTCTTGCCGGTAAATCCGTTGTGCTCGTTACAAATCCATCTGGAATAGGAAGACATCCTGAGAAGATCTTGAAAGAGTTTAAGGATAAAAAAGTAAAGATCAAACATTTGATCGGACTCGAACACGGTTTTTTAGGATTGGAAGAAGACTTTAGCAAGTCACCAGTCACGATGGACGAGACTTTTCAACTTCCCATTTATCATATTTATAAGGTAAAAAATTCAGAGATCCCTGCAATACTCAAAGGTGCAGATGCAATTGTATTCGATGTAGTTGATATGGGGATGCGTTGTTATACATACTTAAGTGTTCTTAAACGTTTGATGGATAATTTGCCGGATCCAAACACTAAGTTTATTCTTTTGGATCATCCAAACCCTGCATTATATTTAGGTGCAAGGGGAGAAGGTATACAGAAGAAGTTTTTAAACTTCGCGGGAGAATTTCCATCCCTGTTTTTCACGGGTATGACCTTGGGAGAAGCCGCGGCATTTTATAACGGAGAATATCTGGGTGGAAAAGTAAAACTGGATATCATCTCACCTGAAAATCTAAAAAGAGGATTCGATTGGGATAGAGAAGGAATTCCTTGGTCCACACCTTCTCCGAATTTACCAATGTTGGATTCTGCCAGAAATTATTTAGGCTTAGTATTATTAGAAGGAGTGAATGTTTCCGTCGGAAGGGGGACCCAGGCTCCATTCGTATATTTCGGCGCTCCTTGGATGAATGAACCGGAAGATATTATCTCCGAATTGAACGAGGACAGTAAGGGAGATTATTATTACCAAAGTGTATTTTTTAAACCTGTTTTCGGACCTTTTAAGGGAGAAATATGCAGAGGACTTCGTTTAACAGTCGTAAATCGTAAATACGATCCGATCAGAATGGCCTATAATCTTACTTCCATTATGAAAAAGAAATATAAAGATTTCAAATGGAGACAGTATGCGGACGGATCTCATAATATAGATTTCCTTTGGGGAACGGAAAAATTCAGAGAGTCAGTCGATGCAGGTAAGACATACGAAGAATTTAAGGCTTCTTATGCGGAATCCGAATCTTCTACTAACAGATTGATCCAAAAATATCTGATCTACTAATGTTTTATAATAGGATTTCGAAAGAGATATTATGAGAGTCAGATTCGTTATTATATTCTACCTTTGTTTTTTCTTCTCTCTTTTTGCAGAAAACGAAAGTGGAGAATGGAAAGAATACGGTTTAAAAGAAGTTTTGGGCCGTTTGAAATTTTATGCATTCGCTAAAATTGCCCAAAGTGTGCGCACGGGCGCTTCCTTTGATCAAGAATTGTATGTAAAAGAAACTCCTTGTGATCAGAACTTTCCTAGATTAGAGGGAAATTTCCAATGTGCTTTGCTTAGAGTTTCTACCTTAGAAGATACTTTGACAGATGGCTCTGAACCTAAAACTCCGAGTATTGCCTCTGCTACGAATGGTCTAACTCCGAGTAAAACAATACCTCCCATTCCAGTAAAAGCAAAATGGTATGAGGGAAGAACTCTCGCAGGAAAAGGTGTACTTTCTCTGCCCGGAAAAGAAGGGCAGAGTGATTTAAAATTATTTTATCATACGGATGGAAGACTTAGCCATTATTCCTACGAAGATAAAATAGTTGTTTTTGACTGGAAAGGCCAAGAGTTAAGCACTATTCTAATCGTAAAAGTGGATCCTATATTACGACCGCTCGGTGGTAAGGAATATTTTTTCCCATGAAAGAACTCTCTTCCGGTTTTTTGCGAATGATGGACCACGAAGGTATCGACCCGGTAGAATATATCTGGGTAGTAGCTTCTTATCCTTCTTCCGAATCCGGAAAACAAGAGGCACAATATCTGCCTGCAAATTTTAAGATCGGAAGTCTTGTAGGCAAAAGGGTAAAACTAGAATTTACCGGAAAGATTCGTTGTGTGAATTGTGGAAAAGTCACAAGTAAAAGTTTCAACCAAGGAAGTTGTTTTTCCTGCTTCCAAACTTTAGCTGAAAATGATCTATGTATTCTTCGACCTGAGACCTGTCATTTTCATTTAGGAACTTGTAGGGAACCCGAATGGGGAGAAGGTTACTGCTTCCAAAAGCACACAGTTTATCTTGCAAACACGAGCGGACTAAAAGTGGGAATCACACGTGAAAAACCGGTATCCAATCGCTGGGTGGATCAGGGAGCGCAAGAAGCGATTCCACTTTTAGAAGTTTCATCCAGAAGAGATGCCGGCTTAATAGAAAAACAATTTACCTCTATCATAGATGATAAGACCAAATGGCAGAAGATGGTGACGGAAGATTCCGGCCCCTTCGATTTGATTTCCAAAAAGAAAGAACTTCTGGAAGTATTGGATTCCTGGGATTTAGGAGTTCCATATACAGAATCCGAAGAACAAAAAATCACAAAATTAAGTTATCCTATTTCAGAATACCCCAAAAAATCCAAATCTTTTTCTCCGGATAAGGAAACAGAAATAGATTCCAAATTACTCGGTATCAAAGGGCAGTATCTTTTATTCGAGGATGTTGTCATTAATATCCGAGCTTATGGCGGTTACGAAATCCGTTTATATTCGGAGTGAGTTGTCCTATGAATAAACCTTCTATTCGCAAATATTTCCTGGTCCTATTTTTACTTTTTAGCCTACAAGGCTGCGGCTGGATGGTGGACCTTGTTTTTCCACTTGATGTGGACCGTTTTTTAGGAGAACAATTTTACAAGGAAGCGGTTACCGGGGAAGGCCACGGTAAAATCTACAAAGACAAGTCTTTAGAAAAATATTTACAGTCTGTCGTGGATCGTATCTTAAAATCTAAATCTATCCAATATAAGGATGAATTTAAATATAAGGTAACTATAATAGACGACGATAAGGTCATCAACGCCATCTGCGCTCCCGGCGGATATATATTCGTATATACCGGACTTCTTCATTTTGTAAAGAATGAAGCGACCTTGGCAGGTATACTTTCACATGAGATTGCCCATGCGGAAAGAAGGCATTCTACCAAACAATTATCTACAAATCTTACTTTATACTTTGGATTGTACTTTGTGCTTTCTTATGTTCTGGGGCCTGATTTGGCACAGCATGCTGCAGATATCGCAGGGCTTTCTACAAATCTATTAGGTCTTGCAAATTCACGTTCCATGGAAGAAGAAGCAGATGAATATGGTTTTGGCTATATGAGATCTACTCCGTATTATCCGGGGGCAATCGCGGATTTTTTCAAAGATATTCAAAAAGAGAAGAAGGTAAATCCGGAGTTAAAAGGTGTAGATATCCCTTTGGAAAAATATCTAAGCACTCACCCCTTGGACGAGGACAGAATTTCAGCAAATGAAAGAAGACTGAAAGAAGCGGGAATCGGTGCGCCGAATACAAAATCCTTTTTTAAAGAAAGATACCGCAATAATATAGAAAAATCTTTAGGAAGCCAAGAAGAAGATTGATTCTTTTCGCCGGAGACAATCCGCTCAATCAATCCTGTTACTTCTAAGAGTAGTATAGAAAAGAAAGATTGACTGATTTTGATTCCATTCGGATAACCTTCGCGTTATGAATTGGAAGAAAAAATTAAAAACTTGGGTGAATTCCGGACTCATCAGCCAGACTCAGGCAGAGTCCATTCTCAAATTCGAAGATTCTAAAAAAATTCCTTACGTATTTTATTCCTTTTTAGCCTTGGGGATCGTGGTGATCGGTCTTGGAGTTATCGCCATGGTGGCAGCTAATTGGGAAAAGATCCATTATTCCGTGAAATTGTTCGCGAGTTTTACGATACTTTCTGCGATAGGGATTTCGATTCTATACTCTCAAAGTAAACAGATTTGGAACGATACAATCCGTTATCTTTTAGTGTTACTTCTTTGTGTATTATTTTTTGCGAATATTGGTCTGGTTTCTCAGATCTATCATACACAAGGGAAATTATACCAAGCACTTTTACTTTGGTCAGGGATTACGATCTTACTCGTGATTATGTATCCGGGTAGGGTACTACAACATCTTTGGATCGCGGTATTTAGTACTTCTTTTTTAAGTTGGATAGATAATCATCCGGATATCGGTTGGAAAGAAAGAAGTCATTATTTTTCTCTCTTCTTCTTTTTAGCTTCTTGGGTATTTGCAGGGATTGCGATCTTTACGGAGAGAAGGTTGGAAACTAAAGAGAGTAAAACTTCTATCTTAGTGAATCCTTTTTTACTTTGGGCTTTCGGTTTTTTTATCACGTCCTCTATTTGGGGAAGTTTTGAAACCCATGATATTCCAAATTTCGACCAGGACCCTGAATTTTCCAGAAGATATGATCTTCCGTTCGCATGGTATTGGCCTTTACTTCTTCCAATTGTGTTGATTGGTGTTTCTCAAATTTTCAGAAGCCGTTTTTCTCGCAGAAAAATTATCTTATTTTCCATTTCTGGAATATTCTTAGGATTTCTAAACTATCCTCAGGTATTTCAATGGTATGGAAAATACCCGGCTATGATATTTTTCTTTCTGGCTTGGATTCCGTTTACGTTCTTATTTTTCGAATCCAGAATATGGTTCGATCTATCTTTGTTAATTTTAGGTCTTAGATTTGTATCAGTCTATCTGGAAGTATTCGGAAGTTTACTTGCCACGGGCATTGGTCTTATCATTTCGGGAATATTTATTTTAGGTTTCAGCATTTTCGTATTTAAAATGAGAGAGAAGATCAGAAATGCAGCGAACCAACTCTTCCAAGAAGAGGAGGAATTAGGAATATGAAAAAGTTTAGCATTTCAATCGTTGCAGTGTTTTTACCAATTCTTGTTTTAGCATCGGTCGCCTTAGAAAGGGAATTCGATCTTAGGAACGGAAAAGTTTTGATCCTTCCAATCACGGGATATGATCCAAGAGATTTACTTTCCGGGCAGTATCTTAGATTTCAAATAGATCGTAAATACTCGGATGATATTTGCCAAAAAGGAGATTACGTTTCTTCCGCTGTTGAGTCGGTAGTTGCGACTACGGATGGAAGCAGACTCACTAAAAAAGAAACCTGTGTATGTTTTGATTCCAGAGAACCTTCTGAATATGAAATACGTTTTTATTCCGATTGTAACGAACTCAAAGGCGATACAACTTGTTGGAATTACGTCAAAGGAGAATGTAATTACGGAAGTTTTAATTATCCTTTTCGCAAATACTATATCCCTGAAAAAAGTGCAAAAGAACTTGAGGAAAAATTGAGAGAGCCCGGTGCCAAAATCCAATTGAGGATGGACGAAAACGGAAATGGGCTCATCGAAAAGATCATTTGGCCGGAGGTATCTGCGCAGTAATATCGTTTAGGCTGCAGTAGTCCTTTTCGCTCAGGCCCGCTTCCATCCCGGAGCGATAGATCTCATCCAGTCCGGAACAAAGTGGTAATTTTGTTCCGGATGTTTTTCCTAAAGAAATCGCATGTTTTAGATCTTTGTACATATTCTTCAAAGCAAAATGTGTCTCGTAGTTCCCCGAAAATACGAATGGAAACTTAAACTCCGATATTCCCGACTTAGCAGCGGATTGTTCTAAAATAGATTTCAGGATAGAAGGATTAATACCCTGGTCCTTTGCCAAAGAAAAACCTTCCATATACACTTGGAAGATACCAGCTTGTACCATATTTAGAGCAATTTTTGCTTTCTGTCCATCTCCCACTTCTCCGCAATACACTGTGTTTTTACCGCAGATCTCAAAGAAGAAGGAGATTTCCTTAATTTCTTCTTTGGATTTTGATCCCACCATAAATAGGATTTGTCCGTCTCTTGCCGCGTTTTTTGAGCCTGTCATTGGGGCGTCTAAAAATCGGATATTCCGTTTTTCGAATGTATCTTTTAATTTAAGTGTGAGAGAAGGGGAGGTGGTTCCGACATCGATCACATATTTTGCATTCGTTTCTAAAAGCCCGGAAGAGAATACTGACTCTTCCACTACATGATCTTCAGTTAGGCAGAGTATTATAATTTCAGAATCTTTTACAGTTTCTTTAATATTTCCATAAATGGATGTTTTGTCCGATTTCAGGTCTTGGATCTTTTCAGGAGTACGCGCATATAATTGAAGAGAATGACCCTCTTTAGAGAGATTATTTGCGATCCCTCTACCCATAATTCCTGTACCGATGATTGCAATTTTACGAGAAGACATAGGGAAAGTCTCCCGTAAAGAGCTAGATTTGGCAAGAAAAAGGTTTTAGAAAGAGGAAAGTGCTGCGCGGATAAAGCTTGTAACCGGAGCCTGCTCTCTTGTGTCTTCCAGTCCTTCTCTTAATTCTCGAAGGACGATTTGTGCATCCGTTAATACAGTATTGACGTTTGTATGGAGATCGTCCCGATTAATCAGTCGGCCCAGGGTCCCGTCTCCACTATTAATTTTAGTAGTGATATCAGCCACGTTAGAGAAAGTTTTTCGGATATCCCCTCTGTTTTCGGCAATGAGTTCAGAAAGAGAGACAAGAGGATCCTGCAATACTCTTCCTTTTAAGGAAGTCGCACCTGTTTTATAATCCACTACCTGGAAAGTCCTAGGTGTACCTTTTCCTTCTTCCGTAGACTCTGAAGTTCCCGGATCTATGGAAATTACCCGACCGGAAAGTAAACTTTCGTTACGTATTGCAATATCATAATTTTCGTACAGTCGTACTGCTTCTTTTAGAAGAATAGTGACTTCTACTCTGGTGGCGACTCCCACTTCTCCTGCGGGAAGTACCGCTCCATTCTCGTCTATTTGGATGAGTCTAATATTGGAAACGTATCCGAAGGGCACACCTTGTACAGTGACCTTGTTTCCTACTTTGATCCCTTCCGAGTTTTTGAAATTGATCTTAAGGAATTCACCCCGTTTTTGAACGGGTCCTCCTTCAGTCATCACGGTAAAGTAACCGACCACGACTAAGGCAACGGAAAAGATAGCACCTACTAAAAGATAACGAAAGGATTTCATTTAGGATCCAAAACTCTTACTTTATATATCGGACTTTTTATCCAGAATATTCTCTTAGGACCCAGGTTTCAATTCTTAGTTTCCAGAATCATAGGTCCCTTTGTATGCCCGTTAATAAACTGACGGATGAATTCGTTAGGAGAATTCTGCACTTCTTCCGGGGTCCCGGTAAATAGGACCTGTCCCCCGTAAAAAAATGAAATACGGTCGGCTATCATATAAGCGCTGGACATATCATGAGTGACCACTACCTGAGCAGCTCCGGTTTCCTTTTGGATACGTATGATCAGTTCGTTGATCACGTTCGACATAACCGGGTCTAGACCGGATGTTGGCTCATCATATAAAATGATTTCAGGACTGGAAGCGATTGCTCTTGCAAGTCCTGCTCTTTTTTTCATACCGCCTGAGATATCGTTCGGATAATTATCCTTCGCAACTGTCATATCCACTAACCTGAGTTTTTCGGCGACGATACGTTGGATCTCTTCTTCGGGAAATAATTTATGCTCTCGTAGGGGAAGGGCAACATTATCGAAAACAGTCATCCAGTTAATCAAAGCTCCGGATTGGAATAAAACTCCCATTTTAGAACGGATCCTTTCTCTTTCCGGAATTTCAGCACCAGAGATTTTTTCTCCAAAGATCTTACATTCTCCCGCATCCGGATCGAGTAGACCAGTGATATGTTTTAGAGTGACAGACTTTCCAGTTCCGGAAGGTCCAAGCACAACCAGGGTTTCTCCTTTTTTTACTTGGAGATTCATACCTTTTAGGATCTTTCTCTGTCCGAAAGCCTTGTGCAGATTGATGAGTTCTATTGCGTATTCTTCCATGACTTATTGCCTGTAAAAGATCGCTGTGATCACATAACCGAAAAAGATAACCATCAAAAAAGAAGTTACCACGGATTCTCTTGTTGCCCTACCGACACCTATCGCGCCACCGTAAGTTCTCAAACCATGCGAACAGGAAATTGCGGAGATGATCAGACCGAATACATAACCCTTGAATAAACCTGTATACAAATCTTTGAGACCAGGAATAGAAGTGATCCTTTCATTTACATCTTGGAAATAAACGATATATTCTATCCCTAATTGGAAATGCCCTACGATCGCTCCACCTAAAATTCCTAATATACTGGAATATACACAAAGGACCGGAACCATTAAAGAAAAGCCTAATACTCTTGGAAATACTAGAAATCGTACCGGATCAATAGACATCACTTCGAGTGCATCAATTTCTTCTGAAACTTTCATCGTACCGATTTCTGCGGCGATTGCAGAACCGATAGACGCAGCTAAGATAAGTGCTGTCATGAAGGGAGACATTTCACGAGTGAGGGTGATCGTTAGAAGAAGCCCGATTTGACCTTCTGCCCCGAAATCTTTTAAACCTAAACCGGTGTTTAAGGTAAGAAGCATTCCCGTAAAAACGGCAACCACCGAAACCACAAATAAACTTCCAACACCTGCGATAAACATTTGGTCTAAAATTTCTTTCCGTTTTTCGACGGCAAATCTTAGATTTAAAAAAGTTTCCGCAATCAGAACGATCGTATAACCTGCGGCATATAGAGTATCGTTCGCTTTTTCTTTAAAGGAATCCAACATTTTGATTAGAGCCTAATCCACCAAAAAATCTGCACTGTGGTCTTATCCTTATTTCTTTCTAATCCGAATAGACCGTATAAAAATTGATAAGAAGTTTTTTCCGGAGTGGAGCTGTATTCCACGAGCAAAGGCACATGGATATGCAGTTCTTCTTCATTCCATCTCTGGGTATAAAGTCTCATTAAAAAAGAGAGCCTTTTTTCTCCGTTGGACAATTTTTGATACTCAACAATGGACCAGACTGGATCCCAGATCCTTTCCACAAGTTCGGATTTTATCGGAAATAAAGAAAGGAAATTCCAAGTCAGGTTACCTTCTCTGTCTTCATGCCAACGGAAGAATGGCCAAAGTTTATAATAATTGTCTTCTCTTCCCCATTGAACGTACGTCCTGTTGGTCCTCCACCAAAATGGGATAAAATACGTCTCGGAAGATTTGAGATGATGACTGTCAGTGCTTAAGCGAAAATAAAACGGAGTGAAAAATCGGGTTTCCTTATATGCAAATCTGTAATAACCATAAAAAGGAAATAAAATTAACTTTCTGTAATCTTCGTCGTCGTTTTGGCCATATTGAAAAAGAAAGAATAGAACGTTCAGATCTTTTTCATGAGTCCTTTTATCATACCCGTAAGAAAACAAAGAACCTAAAACAGGGAACCAAAGAAAAGCCCTGGCCTTCATATTTCCGAACTCGGAATCTTTGGAAAGGTAGAAGGGCCAAAACATTTTATAAGTAAAAGGTTCTCTTTTGTCTTCGTTGATACTTCCCCATTGGATAAATGGCCAAAGCACAGAATAACGTTCGTATTTTCCCTTATGAATCTTATGAGAATAAAAAGGTAAGATCCGGAGGTCACTTCTTACCTCGGAACCTCCCCACATGACTAAAGGCCATAAGATTCCATGCGCGTTATAGTTCTTATACTTCCAATTGGAATAAAGAGGGAAGAGTGTAAAGTTCAGTTCCGAATAACTAGCCTTTCCTCGTAACCTGCCGAATAGAGGAAAAAATCCAAAATAGGATTCTCTTGCGGTTTCTCCTTTTCCCCAAATGAGCAGTGGGGAAAGAGTGTCTTCGTCCCAACCTAGATCATCATGGTAGGTTTCCGTTCCGCTAAAGAAGAATAAAAAACTCCAGACCCTCCAATAGTCTGTTTTTTCAGAATAATAGATCGGGAATAAAACTGTATCGTATCTATAATTGGATTTGGTTTCTTTATAGGTGGAGAAAAAAGGTCTGAAGATTCGTTCTTCTTCTCCCAATCTTTTTTCGGATTGGTATAAAAACCAAAATTGATTGTATTCGGAAGGATAAGGAGAAACCGGTTTAAAAGGGTATTCCGAAAATAGGCTTTCCGTACAAACTAGGAAGAAAAGGATCAGTACTAGATTCTTATTTATCATTCTTCCCGGGAAATCCTAAAAGCAACAGGGGATTAGATCATTGAAAATTGCAGTTTTATTCGGCGGAACTTCTACAGAACACGAAATTTCCCTGCGCACAGGCACTTTCATAAGTAAAACTTTGTCTTCCATGGGACATTCGGTCAAACCCATTCTGATTTCCAGAGAAGGCAGATGGGTGATCCCTAAAGAATATCGACCCGAGTTTCCGGAAGGAAATTCCAAAAATCCGGAAGAGTATTTAAAAGAATTCGAAGAACTTCATTCAACCAGCGCAGGAGCGTTTTCCTCTCTGGATTGTGATGTAGCATTTTTAGGATTACATGGAACTAGCGGAGAAGACGGTTCCGTCCAAGGTTTCTTGAAAGTGCTCGGAATTCCGTTTACAGGTTCGGACGTCAAAGCATCCGCATTAGCAATGGACAAGATCAGAGCAAATCGATTATTCCAACTCTCAGGAATGTCCGTTGCTCCTTTTTGGGAATTAAGAAAGAGAGACTATTCTGAAAATCCGACTTTGGTCGAAAATTCTGGATTAGAATATCCACTTTTTCTAAAACCTGTAGAAGGCGGCTCTAGTTTTCATACATTTAGGATAGAAGGACCGGAAGATCTGCGCAAAAGACTACCTGAATTCTTTGATGCAGAAGAACATGCAATCTTACAAAAATTCTTAAAAGGAACAGAAGTTTCCTGCGGAGTCTGGGAAAAGAAAGAAGGTTCCAAAAGAATATTGGAGGCACTTCCTCCTACAGAGATCATTCCAGGTGGAGAATTTTTCGATGTAGAATCCAAATACAAACCTGGACTTTCCCAAGAGATTACTCCTGCTCGTTTGCCTGAAAAAATTATCTCCAAGATCCAAGAACAATCTGTTCTCGCTCACAAAACACTTGGATGTGAAGGTTATTCTAGAACGGATTTTATAATAGTAGGAGAAACTCCGTTCGTTCTGGAAACAAACACGTTACCCGGAATGACTGAGACTAGTCTGATTCCTCAACAAGCAAAAGCTGCTGGAATTCCAATCCAAACATTGTACCAGTCGTTGATCGACCAAGCATTGGAAAGAGCAGGGAGAGAGGCACAGAGTTTAGCGAGTCACTGAGTTAAATTCTCACAGAGGCACAAAGCCTCAGAGGGTGTTGTTGGAACTCCTACATTCCACTCTCCGTGTCTCTGTGTGAGAAAATCTCGGCGGCTCTTGCCCGCTCTGCGTCTTATCTAATCTGGAATAGCGCGAGTTTCGCAAAAAAGTTCGGACTGAATTTCACCTGTTTTAGATCGGTAAAGAATGCTCTGTCTTCCACAGTGAAACCCCGAATATCACAGAACTCCTGGAAATCCAAAACGGAAAGAAAATGTAAATTCGGAGTATTGAACCATCGATACGGAAGAAGGTCCGTTACAGGAGTTTTTCCTTGGAATAGGATACGAAAGCGGACTTCCCAGTATCCAAAATTTGGGAAAACGATGATCACACGTTTACCGATCCTTAAACATTCCTTAATAATATCGCCGGGATGCCTGGTCTCTTGGATGGTCTGGTTTAAGATCACATAATCAAAACGTTTGTCTTCATGATGACTTAAACCTTCGTCTATGTCTCCGTGGTGAACATATACACCTTTGCGGATACATTCTACGATTGCATCTTCGTCTTTCTCAATCCCTTGGCCTCGAATCCCTTTTTGTTTCAAAAGATAGAGAAGGTCTCCATTACCACAACCAAGGTCTAAAACTCTAGAACCTGGCGAGATCACATCCAGAATATAAGCGAAGTCCGGTCTTTCTCTTAGAGTAGTACTACTTAAGATTTTAGAATCTATCATTCGTTCACCGGCATATTTAGAAAACCTCGGATTACATCTTCTTGTCTTTGGTTGGGAAGAAGAAAACTATCATGACCTTCGTTCGTAGTCAACTCCACATAAAAGACCCTTTTATCAGAAGCTTCTAAACTTTTAACGATCTCTCTCGATTGAGAAGGAGGGTAGAGCCAGTCAGAACTATAGGAGACTACTAAAAACCTACATTGAGCAGGACTTAATGCCTTGGTAAGTTCTTGTCCTTTACCTAAGCTAAAATGATCCAGAGCCTTGGTCACATAGATATAAGAATTCGCATCGAAACGATCTACGAAACTTTCTCCTTGATAAATGAGATAACTTCCTACTGCAAAGTCCGAGTCCGAGTTTAAGAGGTTTCCCCTAGGTGGATTCCTGCCGAATTTTTCTCTCATCTTATGATCAGAAAGATAAGTGATATGACCCATCATCCGAGCGAGTGCAAGACCTTTTCTAGGAGTCGCATTGTCCTCATACAATCCGTTATTCCAGTTTGGATCGGAGAGGATTGCCTGTCTTCCCACTTCGTTAAAAGCGATCTGCATTGCAGAATGTTCGGCAGATGAAGCTAAGATAATACAGTTCTCTAAGGCATCCGGATAAGAAATGCTCCATTGTAATGCCTGCATTCCCCCCATAGAACCGCCAGCTACACAGAGTAATCTTTGGATTCCAAAAGATTCTACTAAAAGTTTTTGGGCAGCCACCATGTCCTTGATGGAAACGAAAGGGAAACTGGAGCCGTAAGGTTTACCGCTAACTGGGTTGATGCTCATAGGTCCGGAAGAACCCTTACATCCACCGATCACATTGGAAGATATTACAAAATATTGATCCGTATCGAATGCTTCTCCTGGACCGATATACTCGTCCCACCAACCGGGACGTTTATCTGCATCAGAATGAAAACCTGCCGCATGAGCATCTCCGGAAAGTGCATGGCAGATCAGGATTGCATTGTCTTTATTGAGGGAAAGTTTGCCGTAAGTTTCATAAGCCACTACGGTAGGGGAAAGAACAGAGCCGTTGTCCAGGCGTAGATCTCCCAGCACTGCGGTTTTTGGTTCTACTATGCCGACGGATTGATTCGATCCCATGATTTAAGTTCCAAATAACTAAGCCACTTTCCTTTTTCAGACGATCCTAAACAAGTTTAGGAAAGCAAAAAGAGAAAGTGGCTGATTTTTAGACGATTTTTTGAACGGAGTCGGAAGTCACACCTTTTTCAATGCTTCGTCCAGGTCCGTAATAATATCGTCTATATGCTCCAGACCTACGGAGAGTCTGATAAACTCAGGAGTCACACCCGCCGCCAATTGTTCTTCAGGACTTAACTGTTGGTGAGTTGTGGAAGCCGGATGGATCGCTAAGGATTTTGCATCTCCTACGTTAGCAAGCAAGGAGAATAATTCCAAACCGTCTATCAACTTCTTCGCTTCAGGAATTCCACCTTTCACTCCGAATCCGATGATCGCTCCAAACAATCCTCTGGTATGGTATTTTTTAGCCAGAGTATAGTTTTTATCGGTAGGTAGACCGGGATAGTTCACCCAGGAAACCTTAGGATGTTTAGAAAGATACTCAGCCACCTTTTGTGCATTTTGAGAATGTTGAGTGATCCTCAATGGAAGAGTTTCAATACCTTGTAGAATATTAAACGCGTTAAAAGGAGAAATTGCAGGTCCCAAATCTCTTAAACCTTGGACACGAGCCTTGATGATGAATGCAATATTCACTCCACCAAAAGGTTCAAATTTCCCGAAAACATCCCAGAATTTCAGTCCATGATAACTTGGATCAGGCTCGGTAAAATTCTTAAATTTACCATTCCCCCAATTGAATTTACCTGAATCCACGATAATCCCACCGATGGAAGTTCCGTGACCTCCCAAAAACTTGGTAAGTGAATGAACTACCACGTCTGCACCAAAATCGATAGGGCGGATCAGATAAGGAGAAGGTAGGGTATTGTCGATTACAAGAGGAACTCCCGCATCGTGAGCCACTTTGGCAACCGCTTCAATGTCAAGAGTATCCAACTTAGGATTTCCTAAGGTTTCTGCGAAGATTGCTCTCGTCTTGTCATTGATCGCTTTTTTGAAATTTTCAGGATTGGACTGGTCCACAAAATGAACTTTGATCCCTAATTTAGGAAAAGTATAGTGAAGAAGGTTATAAGTTCCTCCATACAGGGAAGAAGATGCTACGATCTCCTGTCCAGTTTCTACTATATTCAAAAGTGCTAATGTTTCCGCGGACTGACCCGAAGCAGTCGCAAGTGCCGCAACTCCACCTTCTAATGCTGCAACTCTTTGCTCTAAAACATCAGTGGTTGGATTACCAATCCTGGTATAAATATTACCGAATTCCTGGAGACCGAATAGTCTCGCTGCATGATCTGTGTCCTTAAAAACATAGGACGTAGTTTGATAAATAGGGACTGCCCTGGATGTGGTCGTAGGATCCGGGGCTTGTCCTCCGTGAAGAACGATTGTTTCTGGTTTATAGTTTCTTGCCATCGCTTAGGCTCCTTTTTACTGAATGTAGAAATTTATTCTACAATGTCCATCTAAAATTTAATAAATAGGATGAAATAATCGTTATAGCGGATATGGTTCAAATGGAGAGGAAATTTAAATTTATTTCTAAAATTCATCCCTTAAGAAATGAAATCTTGGGGATTTTGGAAAATATTTTCTAAAATACGAGAAATGTTCCTGTTTTATTGGTTTTTCAACGCAAGGTTCTGGTAGAATCGGTAAGTCATTTAGATTCCACGTATTTGATACGATACTAGTGGTACTATTTTTGGATGAATTGAAATACGGTCCGGGGAGAAATTCCGGCTCAAATATGAAATTAAACTTTTTGAATTTATTTAGAAGATCTCTCATACTTCCGGGAATTCTACTTCTCACCTTTTATCTAGTACCTGGAGAAGAACTTGAGGCGCAACTCTGGATGCCCCCTGGCAGACAATATATGCAACCTCCTGATCCGTTTACATTCGATGCGGGGGTGAACAAGTTTAATAACGATTATTATCTATATCTTGCTCCTACCTTAAATTTGAATTTTGGGGGAGAATTCGGACTATCACTCACTGCTCCGATGAACTTTCTTGCGTACGATCAGGATCCTAAAGATCCAACCTTAAAAGTAGGAAGCATCCGTAAGATAGACTACGACCAAAAAAGTGATTATCTCAGGCTTATCAATAATATCTGGTACGGGACCTACGGGCTTTATAAACCGGGGGAGACAACCTTCTCTTTTTATGCTGGAAAACTTTTTGATGGGTATATAGGTCACGGAACGATCGTAAACCGTTATGTGAACAACCAAAGGATAGACATTTATAATGTGGGTCTGATGGCTGATTTTAATAACGATTATGGGGGAGTACAGGTATTCACAAACTCAGTTTACACTCATGAGATAGGTGCGGCAAGAGGATATGTTCGTCCATTTGCGATCGCATTCAAATTATTTGATCTATTTACAGGAAGATCCCAGTTGTTCGGGATGTTGCAGCTCGGACAAGGGAATGTAATGGATGAAGCCGGTAGAAAAAAAGTCTATGAAGAAGCTGGAGTAGATCCGGAAGACAGAGAGAAATATAGGGCCTTAGTAGAAGATCAAAAGACTCACCAGATGAGAGAAGAAATGATCCCTATCGAGAAAAAGCCTGAATCTCGTAAGGAAAAGCTAAAAGAGTTTTTTAATCAGGATAATTTTGCTAATAGATTCTCGATCGGATATACTACGGCATTCGACACAAAGGCTCCGACCCAACTTGCATTCGATACTACAGGCCGTTTACGTTTGGATTCCAATAATAATCCATTGGTAGAGCAGTCCGAAAAATTAGTCATCCAAGGTATGGACGCAGAATACAAACTCATCAGCACAAAGTATATAGAAATCACCCCATACTATGACGTAAACACGATCAAACTGCTGAATTCCAAAGGAACTCATACGGGAGCTATGTTTCGCTTTGGTGGAAAAGATATTTATGCTAAGATTAAACCTGAATACAGGAATATGGACGCAAATTATATTCCGATGTATTTCGATAGCTTTTACGAGATAGAAAGATACCAGTCGAATATAAATTCTCAACTACCAATGACAAAATTGGAAGCTGCTAAGCTCATGGATCCGGATGCGGCTAGACTGAAAGGATATTTCACTTCAGTAGTATTGAATTTTTACAGGATTTCAGTAGAAGCTAACTATGAGAATTATTCAGGACCGAATAACTCCAGGCTTTTCTTAGGATTGTATTTTCCGATCGGCTCCTTCTTCATGATTTCCGGATATTATACACGTAAAAACTTTGATCAGAACAAAGATGCATTCAAGGTAGATGATAATTCGGTCGGTGCGATAGAAGCCGCTCTGAATCTAGGATTTATTTCGATTAGAGTGCAGGATATCCGAAGATGGGTCTACGATAGCACATCGAATAGTTTCGTTGCCCAAGACGAGCAAAAGGTTTTATTCTCTAACTCTTTGTCCTTCTAATCTAAGCGAGGGTTCATGAGTTTTCCCATTGGGATAAAAAGAAGGACACTGCCTGTTCCGATCTCAAAACGGAAGAAGAAAGCCTTATCCCTGGAATATTTGATTTTCTGAATATTTCCAGTTCTGCTTTTGTCCAACCAGGTTCCGGTCCTACCAAGATAGAATATTCTTTTTCTGACATACGGTTAAACTTCTGGATGGATTTTCCTTTTTTATCCAAATAGAAAAAATTTCGGGAAGAAGAAGTTACTATTTCCGAAATGGACTGCTTCTTCTCAAAACTTGTTTTTTTGCCCGGAGGAATAAACCCGAGTTCTATATCTGGAAGAAAAATATTACCACCTTGTTCCATTCCTAAAATCAGTTTTTCCCTACGATTCTCCTCTTTCCAAACAGGGGAGGTGAGATATTCGGTTCTAGAAAGAGTAGCAAGTCTGAATTCCAGAGAATGTATTCCCCAGACGCCTGCAAGTTCCAGGATTTTCTCCACGGTAGGTGGTCTTTGTACGGAGACGATTAGATGAATAGCAGGACTTCTTCTTTTAGGTTGGAGAATGGGGATGTAAGATCCAAAAATTTCTTCAGAGGAAACTTGTAGAATTTTAAAGATCCCTAAACTAGTATTTAGGAGACCTGCTTTGATCTTATCACCTTTTTTCTTTTGCAGAATTTTCAGAATATGATTGATCCGATCCTTATTCAAGATCTTGAATTCCCCAGAATCTGCTTTCTGAGAGGGATCCAAAATAAGATAGTTCATAAAAGTTTAAATTTCTACTTGGGGAGCTTTATCGTCTTCTTCGTCGTGCGGGGTCGGAACGGAAGGCTCCTGTGTCTCAGGAGAATTCCAATTCGGAACGGAGTCATTCCAGCTTTGGGAAGAAAAGAAACAGGCTCTTGCGATCCCGATTAGGATCAGAATAAATAGAATATATTTTGCGAGTAGCGGACCAAATCCTGTACGATTTGGATCATTATAATTTTCGAATGATTGGGGACGATCACCAGGGTTTTGCCAACCGTAGGATTTGTTTTTTCCGAATTTGGATTTGATGGATTCGAATTTGTTTTCTAAGAATTGAAAAAATCCCCGTAATGAACGGGGACTCTGCGCTTTGGAGTCTCCTCCGGGGAGATCGTATCTTCCGCCTCTAAAACTGGCCGGGTCTTCCGGATCAAAAACGAAAGAATGATAACATCTAGGACACCGAACTGTCAGTTTTCCCAAATCTAAGGGAATCCTGAGTTCGGTGCCGCAGGAAGAACAAGGAAGAATATACCGCACTTAGCTTAGTATTTCAGGGATTCCTTGAGCGTGTTTACGTTCTCTTTGTAGTTCTCATTACCCAATTGGTCGTTATAATCGAAAATTTTGGTAAATAATCTGTCGAACGAATCCAAATGTTTAATGTAGAACGTCTTTTTGAAAGAGTTACGGATAGGGTGGGTCTTAGTATTTTCTACGTTAGCAAGAACGTATTTACCAACACCTTTTTCGCTAGGAGTTTCCGGACGATTCCACTCAGGATAACTGTTCTTTTGGTAGAAAAGTTCGATCTTGTCGTTATGTCCTGGTTGATCGTTCGGAGCCCTGTCGATGATCTCGGAAACCGATTTATCTTCGATCAGGAAGTTATTCTTATAAACTCTGCTGATAATTTTGCTGATCTTACGAGGAGGTTCCATTCTAGGATCAGGATCGTTGGTGTTCGGTCCTTCGAAATAGATTTCCATATATTTGGAAAGTCCACCTTGAACAACTTTACCTTGGCCTCTTTCCTCGTCCTTAATGAAATCGTAAACTTCTACACGGATGCAGTTGTTTGCTTGATCCTCTTGTGCGTTACTGTTGGAAGGAACACATTCATCATTGTTTGCTTTTCCTTTAAACAGAACTGTACGGAATGGAAGAATACGTACTTTCATTTTCATGAGTACTGTATGACGTTTCAGTCTTTCGTTTAGAGCTGTAACTCTTTGATCCAGACCTTTTTCCGTATCAAGGATAGCTGCGCCTACTTGAGCGTCTTCCTTCTTTTGGGCTTGGTTGTCTTGAGCGTTGAGTATGCCTGCGATTGAAAAAATTGCCAGGCAAAATGCGATTTTGCGTTTCATTGTACCCTATTTCCTTGGTCTCTTCTGCGTTTGGATTTCCCGAAAGTCGAGAATACCCTGTCTCTAGTATCGGTAAAATAGACTCCCGATTAAATCGAAGACTTACATTTTCGCACCGAAAACGTTTATTTTCCTGATTTTGAACTCGTTTCCAAATACAGTTCATAGGGGGGAGGAGTCGGTTTCAATCCTTTTTCGATCAGATTGGCCGCCCATCTCCTTTCCACAAAATCGCAAAAATCCCTTAAATCCCGGCCCGAATGCGATCCCAATCGTTGTGAAATTGTTAAACGCTCGGAATCCTGTAAATGTTTAGCATAATTTCCTAATATCGCAGCTCTTTCTTTTTCGTTAGGTAGGGGGAAGAATACGGATCGGTCAAATCTGGAAACCAAGGCCTTGTCCAGGTCCTGTTTTCTATTCGTTGCGCCCAGGGTGATCGATTTTTGTCCCCCTTCGAAGCCATCCAGTTTTCGTAATAATACGGATAGAATATTACGGGTGGCCTCGAATAGGCCGTCGTCCCTGGATCCGGCCAAGGAATCTATCTCATCTAAAAACAAAAGGCAAGAAGGGAATAGGGATGCCACGTCAAAGACATAAGCCATGTTCTGGGCGCTTTCCCCATAATATTTACTTAAAATGGATTCCACCGGTACATAGATAAGTGGGATCTCCGTCATACAAGAAATCACCTTTGCCATGGTAGTTTTTCCGACCCCCGGTTCTCCTTCTAAAAGAATTGCCCTTGGTTTTGTTCTTCCTGGGAATTTTCGGGTGAGTTTGGAAAGTTCTTCTAAGGTTTCAGGAGATTTAAGAGGAAGTATAATGGATTCTAAAATTTGCCTTTTGACATCTTCGTAACCTGCAATGGTCTCGAATGTCATCCAGTCTCCCTTCTTCTTGGCTTCGATTGGATCGAATACATCTATCCCAAGTCGGAGGAGCAATTCTTTCGGGTTCTGGACAGACTCTTGTTTGGAAAGTCTGAGATATTTGAATAAATCGATTGCGGAAAAAATTTCCTCTCTATGGAAATCTCCTTTTTTAGTGATCTCTATCTTACTTTGGTTTCTTCCCGAATAGAAACGGAACTTTGCATTGTCTAGAATATTTTTGGTTTCGAATAAATTCTCATTTAATGCCTGGAGGCAGACATACCCAGGCTCGAATGTATGGATCCGAAGATTTTCGATATGATTCCGAACGATCTGGATACAATCTAATAGTTGGCTTTTGTCTGCGCCTGGGATGGGAAATTCTATCCTAAGATCCTTTTTGTCTGGTACAAACGCAGGAAGTTCGGTATCCTTGACACCTAAACCTTTTAGCTCCGAATAAAGTAGGTTTTTTGCCTGGGTGAAATCCAGGATATTTCCGGAATTTCGGGGGACTGGAGTGGTCAAATCTTCAGGTTTCATTCTTTCTTACCTAGAATTTCTCTTGTATAATCTTTCGGTTCTGTCGAAGAATTTAGAAAGAACCTTTGGAGGCAAGTCCTAATGGGTGAAGGCTCCCTTTCACAAGACGATATAGACGCATTACTAACCGGGTCCAGTCCGGGAGGTGGGGGCGGCGGCTCTGCAGATTTTAATCTGAGCGGAGAATTAGATTCTCTATTAGGAGATTCCGGTGGGGCAGGTGCTTCTACTTCTCCAGCATCCGGGGGTGCTCCCTCCTTTGCAGATATTGCTGCGGCTTTGGGACCTTCTTCCACTCCTGCACCTCCGAAAGCAAGTACTCGTTCTAGTTCCGTTTCTTCCAACACTGCAAATTTAAATCTATTACTAGATGTAAATGTGGCTCTCACTGTGGAATTAGGTAGAACCAATATGTACATTAAAGATGTTCTAGGTCTGAACGAAGGTGCTGTGGTAGAATTAGACAATGCTGTCGGAGAAGATTTAGATATTTTAGCAAACGGCAAATTGGTTGGAAAGGGAAAACTGGTTTTATTGGATGATTATTACGGAATTCGAATTACCGAAATAGTAGATCCTTCCAGAAGAATGATCTAAATAGAATGTTCGTATCCGGAAGATTTCCGGATACGATCTCTTACTTTTAACCTTTTTTGTCTTCGCCGTTTCCTAAAACGGATTTCATCACCGATTTGAAATTCGAAAGATTTAAAGGAAGAACTAGTTCTGTTCCTTCCTGTCCTAATTTTTCTACTTCTTTAATAAATCTCTGAGCAATCCTAAGTTTTACTGCTTCTTTTCCACCTTTGGTTTTAATGGAAGCTGCTAATAGCTCGATCCCTTTTGCGGTAGCCACCGCGATGGATTCAATTTCGGAAGCAAGACCCTCCGCCTCATTGATTCTTTTTTGTTTTTCCCCTTCGGATTTATTGATGGCTTCTTCTTTAATTCCTAAGGAACGATTGATCCTTGCGTCTCTATCTCCTTCGGAGAGAGAAATTTGTGCCTTCTTGGTGATCTGTGCTTTTTTCTCTCTTTCCATCGCTTCGATAATGGATTTAGGAGGAGCAATATTTACGATCTCATAGCGATTTACTCGGACTCCCCAAGGTTCTGCAGCCTGGTCCAAAACTTCTAGGATCTTACTATTAATCACTTCCCTGGTTTCGAAAGTGGTGTCCATGTCCATGGTTCCTATAATAGCACGCATGGTTGTTTGGACTAGCTGAGTAACTGCAAAACGATAATCGTCGATCCCGTAACTGGCTTTTTGAGGGTCTATAACTCTTAAGTAAAGGATCCCATCCATTTCCACTTTCACATTGTCTTTGGTAATACAAGTTTGGGGAGGGACATCGATTGCCTGTTCTTTTAAGGTATGGTAATATGCGTCGTCGTCAATAAAAGGAATGAGTATATGAAATCCTGCATGAAGGGTTCTATTATATCTTCCTAATCTTTCTACGATAATACATTCCTGAGCAGATACGATCCTAACCGAACGATAGAGTTTATAAGAAATATAGAAGGCGAATCCGGCCCAAAATATCCATAAAAATAGATCTATAATCATTTTAGTTTCCTATTCCTTCCCCGAATCTAAGCCCGGAAATTTATTCGTTACTTTGGACAACCCTTCGAAAACTCCGACTACATTTGCCATCTCGATAGGAAGAACTGTAGTTTTTGCTTTTTGTAAAATTTCACCTAAACCGGAAAGATAATCTTCTGTGATTTGCAAATTGACTGCTTCTGTTCCACCTTCGGTTCCGCTGGCTTCTGCGATCATTTGGATCCCTCTGGCCTTAGCTTTTGCAATAAATTCGATCTCTTTTGCTTTACCTTCGGCTTCGTTTACTTTTTTGATCTTTTCCCCTTCGGAAAGATTGATTGCTTCCTGTCTTTCTCCCATGGAACGATTGATTCGAGCCAGTTTTTCTCCTTCCGAGATTGTGATCTCAGCACGTTTAACTCGTTCCGCTTTTACCTGTTCTTCCATTTCATGCAGGATTTCTTTAGGTGGGGAAATATTCTTGATCTCGTAACGAGTTACCTTGATTCCCCATGGGTCGGTCGCCTCGTCCAAGGCTCGAACCACATTCGCATTAATATCGTCTCTTTCTGAGAATGTATGGTCTAATACCAATTTTCCAATTTCGGAACGAAGAGTGGTTTGTGCTAATTGTATAGTCGCCATTCTGAAATTTTCAATTTCGTAGGATGCTTTGTAAGGGTCCATCACGCGAATATATAAAATTCCATCCACAAGAATGGACACATTGTCCTTAGTAATACAGGTTTGCGGGGGAATATCGATTGCGATCTCTTTTAAGTTCTGCTTGTATCGAATCTGGTCTATGATCGGAATTAAAAAATGAAATCCTGCATTGAGAGCACCTCTGAACACTCCCAATCTTTCCACTACAAAACTATAGTTTTGGGGGACCACGATACAGGTTTTCATGATCAAATAAATGATCCCGATAAACACTATTGTAAAAAATAAAGAAAACATTTCTTTAGTTTCACTCCTTATTCATTATGATTAAATTTCCGGAAGTTCCAAGGGTTCCACCACGAAGGTTAAATTTTCCCTTTCTAAAATTCTAACTCTTTTGCCAGCTTCTATTCTTTTGGATTTGCTGATCGCGTCCCATTCTGTTCCTTGGAATACGACTCTTCCACCTTTTCTTTCTACCAGTACATCTTTAGAAACGAGTACGATCCTGCCAGGTCCTTCTTCCGGATTTAAAATGGCTTTTTCCGAAGCGGAAGGAAAAAATTTTCGCAAGAAACTTGCTCCCAGCCAAATGAGTATTCCTGACAAGATTCCCCAGGCCAAAATCTGGGTCCAAAATTTCATTTCTATAAAATAAGAAACCGCACCAATAATACTAGCAGAAAGGCCCAAAAAGAAAACGAAGGTGCCTGGGATAAAAAGTTCGGCCACCATGAGAATGATCCCGGAGGCGATCCAAAGGTAAGAAAGGTTATGTCCGTCTTGTAAAAAGTCCATGGTTTTTAGGTTGAAGAAAGGGGAAAAATTCTATTTTCAAAAACATTCCCGTCCATATTCTTAGCGGGAGTGATGAGAAAAATTTGGATTCGTCTGGGAATTGGGCTACTAGTCGTATTCCTTGCTCTTCAGTTAATCCCCGTACAACCTCCGTTAGGAAAGAATACTAATGAAATCAAAACGGAAGAACGCGTCAAAAAGATTTTTCGAAAGTCTTGTTATGACTGCCATTCGGATTTAGTACAATGGCCTTGGTATTCCAAGGTTTTTCCAGTTTCTTTATATATCTCTCATCATATTGAAGAAGGCCGAGAAGAATTGAATTTTTCGGAATGGGAAACCTTAAAACCGGAAAAAAAGGCGGATCTGGCCGAAGAAATATTAGAAGAAGTAGAAGAAGGTCATATGCCTCCCAAGGATTATATTTTCCTACATTCCAATTCTAAACTGGATCAGGAAGAAATAGAAATTCTAAAGGACTGGCTCCAAACATTTGCGGAAAATCAATAAGGTATCGAAATCATTTTAATGAAAACACCTGAGGACAAGAGTGCTAAACTTTGGGGAGGAAGATTTAAAGAAAAAGCTTCTTCCATCATGGAAAGAATAGGAGAATCTATTTCTTTTGACCAAAAATTATATAAGGAAGATCTAGAGGGAAGTAGGGCACATGCCAAGATGCTTGCGAAGATGGGCATCTTAAACTCTACAGAATTAAAAGACATACTAGACGGATTAAATCAGGTAGAAGAGGAAATCGAATCCGGAAACTTCAAATTTAGTTCCGAGCTGGAAGACATTCACATGCATGTGGAATCCAGGCTTACGGAACTGAAAGGAGAAGTAGGAAAAAAATTACATACTGCCAGATCCAGAAACGACCAAGTCGCCCAAGACACGAGACTTTATGTAAGAAATAGGATCCAAGAAATTTTACTCCGTTTGGATTCTCTGAGAGAAGCACTCTACGAACAAGCCTCTAAAAATATAGATACAATCATTCCGGGATACACTCATTTACAAGTGGCACAACCGATCCGTGCGTCTCATTTTCTATTGGCTTATTTTTGGATGTTCACTCGGGATTTGGAATTTTTCGAATTCGCTAGTAAGACTTCGAATATTCTGGTGTTGGGTTCCGGTGCTATGGCTGGAGTGAATTACCAAAACGACAGAGAGTTTTTAGCTTCCGAATTAAAAGCGGATTCTATTTCTCCAAATAGTATGGATGGTGTTTCGAATCGGGATCATCTTCTTCAGTTTTTATTTGCCGCCGTTCAAACAATGTCCCATGCTTCTCGTTTTTGCGAGGATATCGTTCTATATTCTTCCCAGGAATTCGGTCTTGTAAAACTGCCTGATTCATTGACTACCGGGTCTTCTATCATGCCTCAGAAAAAAAATCCGGATATTGCTGAGCTTATCCGTGGGAAGTCCGCAAGGGTGGCGGGTAACTTAAATCATCTCATTGGGCTCTTAAAGGGATTGCCTCTTACCTACAATCGTGATTTACAAGAAGACAAGTTAGCTGTTTTTGATGCTGTGGAAACCGTTCTTTTAAGTTTGGAAGGTTTGGAAGCAATGGTATCCGAAATACAATTCAGACCAGAAAGGGGAGAAAGATCCCTGAAGGAAGGATTTGCCACTGCGACCGACTTGGCCGACTTCCTGGTGGGAGAAAAAAAAGTCCCGTTTAGAACAGCACATGAACTGGTCGGGAGACTTGTCTCTGAATGTGTGGAACGAAAAGAGAATTTATTCACAATCTCAGAAGAGGTTCGAAAAGGAATTTCTCCGTATTTTACAGGAGAAGAATATTCCAAGGCGGTGAGTTTGGAACTTTCTACAGACAAAAAATCGAGTTACGGTGGAACTTCCAAATCTAGACAATTAGAACAATTGGAACTCGCGAAACAATCTATCAAATCAATCCAAAGGAATACGAAATGAATTATCTGAATGTAAAATCGAAATCTAAGATCGGAATTATAGGATCTTTAGCATGGTTTACGATTTTATTATTTTCGTTTGCCTGTAAGGCAAATCCATATGCGGAACAAAGATATGTTCCGGAAGCATATAGCCCTGTCGAAGTGGTCGTCAAAAAAGAGGAAAAAACTCGTTTCCCTCTTCCTGAAAAACCGGCTATTTATGCACTTATCCAAACCACTCAAGGAGATATGCTTTTCGAATTATTCGATAAGGATGCTTCTAAAACTGTCCAAAACTTCATCGACCTAGCCCAAGGAGAGAAAGAATTCACTCTTCGAAATGGCCAACCTCAAAAAAGACCGTTCTATGATGGATTAACTTTCCATAGAGTGATCGAAGGTTTTATGATCCAAGGTGGATGTCCTTATGGAGACGGATCCGGGACCCCTGGATACAGATTCGCTGATGAGATCAATGCTGCGAGTTTAGGTCTGGATCAGGCTAAGATCGGTCAGTCCCAGTTTTATACAGGTTACTTGTACAGATACATTGGTGGTGAACTTGGTATCAGAAGCCAGAGAGAAGCTGACGAGAGAAGGGAAGAACTAGAAAGCAATTTAGAGAAA